>NZ_AJZD02000056.1 GCF_000272105.2 Vibrio splendidus 12E03 | reverse complement strand
ACTGATCGGAATTCTCCGAAATATGCACTTCGGTTGTATTTACACCAATTTCAGAGTTGTCGCTATCTGAACTTTTCTTTGAAACAATGACAACTTGAGTGCCAGCGATTAAGTCATGTAAGCAGCGTTTGTCTTTGCGAAAAACAAACAGATAATCTAACGTCGGTATAAATGGACCAATAAAAGGTATGTAAGCTACAGCCACCATAGGAATGATTCGTTTACCCACTATGTTTAGCAAACCTATTTGTTTACCTTCCATATCGACAATCGCAATATCCATTAGATTTTTACCAATTGTCTGCCCCTTCTTGTGAAGTAAGTACCCTTGGCACAAAAAGTAAACCACCCAACCATAAACAGTCAGAGCAACTTGTTCTGTTAGCTCAATGGTTTCACTGGAAAGCAATTTATCGTACATACCTCCATATAGGAAAACAGGAACAATGAAAATCGCACACACGAAAACATCAATGATAGATGCCCATAAACGAGACCATCGAGACGCGAGTACAATTGCAGGGGTGTTTACTATTACTTCAGACATGTCCTTTCCTAACGTCAAAGTACCTATAAATTAAAAAACGTCAGAAACTCGAAGCTCTGACGTCATCTTGAATTAGATTGAATCACTATATAGAAGGGCAGTTACCGCTTTCAGCCATTGCGACTTTGCGTACTTCAGCTTTCCCTACTTCTTCATCGACTAACTCAACACCTGCACCACCGACAAAAACGCCCATTTTAATGTATTGGTTAACGAAGTAATTCCGACCTTCTGCAGTAAAAAGGGAGACGTGATTTTCAGAAAATTCAGATTCCGTACTGACGACATGCTCTTCGTTTCCTTTGACCTCGTGATAAAAGAACACACCTGGAGCCGTTTCACCTACGCATTCTCCATCTACATATACGTACTTTTTGAGCGCGCCACCGACAAAAGTATCTTCACGATAGATATAGATGCCTGTATTACCTTCTTTAGGAGCAGGGAACGTTTTCGCTTGATCAGAAACTGAAGAATCGACTGTTGGCACAGAAGCACACCCAGATAATGCGAGAAGAAGAGCAGAGCAAAGAAATACCTTATTTTTCATGTAATAACCAAGACTTTATAAAAACGCGAAAAACATAACATATGCAAATGGTTTGGTTTTAAACTTGCATGCAGATGTGTGAGCTACGTTGCATAATGGGTGGTTAAAATTCAAAAAATCAGTTAAATAGAACTAAACCATTGTTCTGTATGAACTTAATCACTTACATGCAACTTTAATCAAATGGTTAGAGGATCTATTTTTTGTAATCACCTCTAATGAACAGGAGACGTTACGAGGTGAAAGCCTTTAGATAGTGAGAACTAGAAAACGTACGTCTAGTGGTTTAACTAGGGTTTATAGATTGGAGACAAAGGGGGTAGGACTGCTGACTATTTCAGAGCCAACACATGCTCGATAAAAGTCGACTTCTTTTCGCGGTATTCATCTTGTGGCCAACCTTCACAAGACATTTTGAGGGTGTTGTATTGCTCCACCAATGCCGGATTCGCACGTAGCTTGTCACGAAATGCCAGAAAGCATTCGAACTCAGAACCGTTAGCGACCACTTGCAACGCCACATCATCAGCGGATGTAGATTCCAACATACACAGTTCGGGTGTTCTTAACGTATCGAGTTTCTCTTTAAAGCCGAGTGTTGTGAGTCTCTCTATAGCATCCTCAAGCTCGCCGAGATCAACACCTATGAAGATATCCAAATCGCCCTTAGACACTGCAGATGGAATAGAAGATGCGCCTACATGCTCAATTCTCGCGTTAGGGATTAGCTTTTTGATTTCACGTTCGTATCGGACAAACAGCTCGTGGCAAGCTGCTTGGTATTGCTCCGCGGGGTAAAATTTCATATATCCTCACTCCATCTCACATACTATTGAAGACACCAATTGCTAACAGAAGCAACACGATGCTAATAGCTCCGATATAAGAGATTCTGGTTCGCTCTTTTTCAGTTGGAATTAATGGGGGGAAGCGCCCTAATGTGAATACTTTACAAACTATCCAGCCAGCTCCATAACCAATGAACTCAATCAATATCGACTGAAACAGATACCTAAAGAATGAGCTCAGTGCCCTAAAATACGCGACTATTAAGTCTTCCATTTTTTGTCCTAACTAAAGTCAATTTGGACTAAAAATGCCATGGGTAGATGTTCATATCAAGAACCTTATACAAGACAGTTTGCTTAAAACATCTCCCGAACCTTTAAGGCGAAATAATTGAAGGTCATTTTTCAGTGAGGAATAACACTCGTTAAGAACACTTCCTATAAACATTCCAGCTAATATTGATAGGTTTTAACTATCAAACCTCAAGCTTCAATAGACATATCTTAAAGTTAAATGGTATTATTGATTGATATCAATAGGTAAAACCTATCAATATTGACTTGTATATTCTTAGTAAAGGTAAACATGGAATTGAGTAGCGTTGTTCACATAAGTTCGATTAGTTGTGCTTGCACAGCTTGTACTCGCCTACTTTGGCTTAATGACTTCTCATTTAAAGGGTTAGAACTAGATACTCTTATTGTGCATGCTCAATCAGCAGCGATGCTACCAATGGCATTGGTACTATTAGTCGCCAGCGTAAAACCTCAAATAACACAAGAAATACAAGGCTTGAATGCCCATTACTTAATATCTGCAATTTCATTAACTTATGTTTCAATCAGCTCACTTCAACTTTAGTTACGTGAAGTTAGCAATTTATTCCATTTGTCCAAAAACAAAAAGCCCCGGTTATAGGAACCGGGGAAACAGGGTGGGATGAGTTTGGCGCGTGCCCGTAAACCAAACTCTCCCCAAGCCTCACCTAAGACTCATGCTCTTAGGTAAAGGATGCTGAGTACTGTTATTGCAAAGTACGGTTATTGAAGCGTCGCGCCTTGCTCTACCCAAGTGCCGATGAGTGCGCGTTCTTCATCAGTCATTTGCGTCATATTGCCAAGCGGCATCACCTTGGTTGTTACGGTTTGAGCAACAATTCTTGGTACGTTGGCTTTAATCTCTTCTGGAGTATCAAACATCACACCACCTGGCGCAGCAGCAAAAGCAGCGTGGCTAGGGGTTGATGAGTGACACACAGAACAGCGCTCTTGAATGACCTTGTTGATGGTTTCAAAGCTGACACCTGCACTCGCCGTTGGCATGGCATGGTCAGCAGGCACTGTTTGAGAGTCAGTCGCCGTTGAAGCCGTGTTGCTCGAAGCGATCTCTTCAGTCGTCGATTCCGTCGTGCTCACAGGTGCTTCTTGTACCACTGGAGCTTGCACAACCGGAGTCATCTGTTTTTTCGCGTAAGGTGAGGTAACAAACGCGAGAGTAATCATACCCAATGCCGCTACTGGCACAGTCCATGCAAACTTCTGACTACCATGGCGTGTATTGAAATAGTGACGCACCAAGATACTGAAGATCGCTAAGCCAGCAAGAATCAGCCAGTTGTATTCCGAGCCATAAGTGCTTGGGAAGTGGTTACTGATCATGATGAACAGCACTGGCAGTGTCATGTAGTTGTTGTGACGAGAACGCAGTAAACCCTTCGCTGGCAATGCCGGATCCGGCTCTCGCTTCTCTTCAATCGCTTTCACCAAGTTACGCTGTGCAGGCATGATAACGCGGAATACGTTACCCACCATGATAGTACCGATGATGGCTCCCACGTGGATGTAAGCACCACGGCCACTGAATACTTGAGTTAGGCCATATGTCGCAGCAACGAGTAACACAAACAGCACAACGCCAAGCAACACGGGGGTTTTACCTAATGGTGAGTCACACAGTAAATCGTAGATAAACCAACCAGCAACGAATGAACCAATACCAATCGCGATTGCGGTTGTTGAATCTAGGCCAGAGCCCGGTGCAATCAGGTAGATTTCAGCGTTAAGGTAGTAAACCACACCCAATAGGCACACACCGGTGATCCACGTGAAGTAGGCTTCCCATTTGAACCAGTGCAGGTGCTCTGGCATTTCTGGTGGCGCAAGTTTGTACTTCTCTAGGTGATAAATACCACCGCCGTGAATTGCCCATAAGTCGCCTGAAAGGCCCGTTTTTGGGTTTACTCGGTTAAGGTTGTTCTCTAACCAAACAAAGTAAAATGATGCGCCTATCCACGCAACACCAACAATCATGTGAGCCCAGCGTATTGCTAAATTCAACCATTCTGTAATATGCGGATCCATAATAAACTCCTGTATCACAACGCTTTAGCTAAGCGTTGCTCTTCCTTACTGTCGTCCGTTGGCAGATCGTCCAAATGCAATGCCACTCGATCGCTGTCGAAATAAACTTCATCACAATTGTGCCCTTCGCCGCCTCTATCGACGATCAAGAACTGGTCTTGATCAGTAAGCGCAAGAACTGGGTGGTGCCACACCCCTTTGTGATAGTTCACTCCTTGACGGCCGTTGCTCAAGAAAGCTCGGCTATTGGCTAATGTTGGATCATCGCCTTTTGGCGCAACAACAATTAAATAGGGTTGACCAAGTAATGGAATGAATGCCTGAGAGCCAAGTGGATGACGCTCTAACATTTTGATGGTCAGTGGGTAGCTCAACGGTGTGGCTTGGAAGATGCTGATGATCGCTTCTCCGTCTTGGTCTTGCACATCCGTTGTCGCTAGCTTGTGGTAGCGACGTGTTGATCCACTGTTGATCATGAAGAAATCACTATTATCGGACTCGATAACATCGCCAAACTCTGCAAAAGCCTGCTTGGTTAACGGTTCGATGGATAAACGACGTATTCCATTACTCATATCTGATTTCCTTACCTATTTCGCCTTCGTACCAAACAGACGCAAACGGCTGATACCGCCATCTGGGAATATGTTTGCACGTACGTGGGTAATCGCACCAAGGTCGTTTACCTCAGAAATGAATTCGTGAATCTCGTGCGCTTGCAGCTTTTGTGCAGGCAACAGTTCACGCCAGAATAGGCTTTGTGTTTCTACTTGGTCGTCGGTACCGCCTTTCACGTAAGCCGCTTGAATTGAGCAGCTGTCTGGGTAGTTACCTTTGAAATGAGCAGTATCCACTACGATACGTTCGATGTTGCCTGGGTGGCCTAGTGCCACGATAACCCAGTCGTTACCCGGTGTACGACGACGAGCTGTTTCCCAGCCATCACCCATGTTTTCACCGCGGCCTGGACCTAAGATGTTGGCTTTGTTGCCGTAGTGCTCATCGCTACATGCCAGTGCTCGACCACCGTGTTCAACGGCTGCTAGGTCGACTTGTTGCTGAGAATCTATTGCGTCCCAATCCACGCTTGGTCGGCCGTAAACACGTAGGCGTGCAACACCACCATCTGGATAGATGTTCAAACGTAGGTGCGTAAATACTTGGTCGCTTTCAATCGCCTCAAGATGATGATGATCACCTTGTAGTGCCATTGAAGGCAGAATTTCTTGCCACTCTGTTGAGTCAGTTGGCTCACCTTGTGGTGAATAACACGCGTCAATTGATGCCGAAGGTGGGAAGTTACCTGTGAAGAATGAGGTATCAATATCAACGCCAGCAATGGTGCCAGCTAGGCCAAGGCGAACGACACAGTAGTCATAACCTTCACCACGTTTACGTCTGCTTTCCCAACCGTCCATCCACTTGCCGTTATCGTCGTATAAGTCGTCTTTCCACTCTGGCGCTGCGTGGCTGAGTAGACGGCTTTTATCGGCGAAAAAATCGTCTGTTGCGAAGATAGCTTCTGCGCCGAGTTTTTCATCTGCAAGGTTTATGAATTGTTCAAATGTTTGGGTCATGTCCGTGTAATCCTATCCAATTAATCAAGTAATAATAAAATGAGAACTTAGTGGCTTATGCTTTATTCAATAAGGCTTTGATAAACAAGCCTTCGATAAATCAAGCTCTAATAAGCAGCGCTCTGATAAACAAAGCTCTTGGCTCACTAAGACTGGGCTGAGATAGCTGTTAACTCCGTTAACTTACATATCCCAGAGACGAAACATCGCGATCTTGTTGATCTCTTGAATCGCCGTAGCAAACTCAGTTTCACTATCATTTCCTAATCGCATCTCGAACGACTCAAGAATTTGGTAACGATTGGCTCCCTTCACCGCCATGATAAAAGGGAAATTGAAGCGACTTTTGTAGCTGTTGTTGTAAGAAGTGAATTTTTCAAATTCTTCGGCGTTGCACTGGTCGATGCCCGCCCCCGCTTGTTCTTTGGTCGACGACTCGGTGAGTTCGCCGTTTACTGCTGCTCGACCGGCTAAATCCGGGTGAGCGTTGATCAAAGCCAACTGTTTGCCTTGGTCTGCATTTAACAAGGTCGATGCCATTTTCAGATGAAGATTCTCGATATGGTCGTCTTCGGCATTCAAACCTTGGTCATACACCAGTTCTGCAACCCACGGGCTGTGTTCGTAGACATCAGCAAAGTGCGCGACAAAGGTATCGCGGTCCATGGTTGTTGGTTGGCATGATCGAAATTCAGTCACGTTAAGCCTCCTTGCTTCACTGCTACTTTTGCGGTTGATGAATAGCGTTATTTGGTTGATATGGATGATGTTGGTGCCAGTGGTTGGCGATATCGATTCGACGACACAACCACACACTGTCGTGCTCTTTGACGTAATCTAAGAAACGTCTTAATGCAGCAATACGACCGGGGCGACCAATCAAACGACAGTGAAGCCCAACCGACATCATTTTCGGTGCGGTTTCACCTTCCATATAAAGGGTGTCAAACGTGTCTTTCAGATACTGGAAGAACTGCTCACCCGAGTTGAAGCCTTGCGCGGTTGAAAAACGCATGTCGTTTACATCGAGAGTGTATGGGATCACCAGTTGCGGATAACCAGTTTCGGTGTGCCAATAAGGCAGGTCATCATCGTAGGCATCCGAGTCATAAAGAAAACCGCCCTCTTCTGCTACCAAGCGACGCGTATTTGGACCCGTTCGACCTGTGTACCAACCTTGTGGGCGCTGACCCGTCACTTGTTGGATGATCTCAATCGCTTTGGTCATGTGGTCGCGCTCTTCTGACTCATCAATGTATTGATAGTCAATCCAACGATAACCGTGACTACAGATTTCGTGACCCGCTTCGACCATGGCTTTGGCTACGTCTGGGTGACGCTCAATGGCCATAGCGACCGCAAACACAGTCAGTGGAATTTCATATTCATCGAACAAGCGAAGAACACGCCACACACCCGCTCGGCTACCATATTCATAGATGGATTCCATGCTGATGTGACGTTCGCCTTTGATCGGTTGTGCTGACGGGATCTCTGAGAGAAAGGCTTCAGATTCGTCGTCTCCATGTAACAAACAACGCTCACCGCCCTCTTCATAGTTCAATACAAAAGAAACCGCGACGCGCGCATTACCTGGCCATTGAGGGTTCGGAGGATTCGCTCCGTAACCGATCAAATTTCTTGAATAATCCTTATTCATCCAAGTACTCCTAACATAAGTGGTTGGCTTAGCCGCTGTTTAGCTGGTTCATCAATATGATTCTTCTATTGGTGATTCCGCTGTTGGTTATTTCAAAACCGAGCAACCTTACCTCTGTATATTTATTGTATACAATTATTTATCTCAATGTAAAGATTTTGTTATTCAAGTTAAATTTGAGCATCATTACCATTTAAAAACAACAACTTAACAAAACCAATACTCGCAAAAAAACGATAATCAAGATCTATAAATTCAGAAAAAACGATACAATGGTTAACATTTTTCCAACAATTCTCTTTACTAATTGTGTACAGTTCGTACATAGTTAGTGATAACAAAGTGACCAGTTGCACTCTTTGCAAGGTCGAAACAGACAGATAAACCACGGAACAGAGGAGCGCCAAAAGCGCTATTAAAGGACTATGGGAAGATTAACAACACACGTATTAGACACGACTCACGGCTTACCGGGCACAGAGATCAAAGTAGATCTTTATAAGGTCAATGAAGACTCAACAGAAAAGCTGGCGACGGTGATCACTAACTCCGATGGCCGAACCGATGCGCCGATTCTGGCAGGGAATGATTTCCAACCGGGGAAATATCAATTGGTGTTTTACGTAGCGGATTACTACAAAAGCAAGGGTGTGGAATTGGATGGCGTGCCTTTCCTAGACGATGTTGTTATTCGCTTTGGTCTAGATGATCCAGAAGCGCATTATCACGTTCCTCTTCTCGTCTCACCTTACAGTTTCTCAACCTATCGGGGTAGTTAGTCTCGTGACCTAGAACTTCGAACTAAGCTCAACCGTCGAATAATAAACAGATTAACGTGTACATCCCAAAGGGTGTGCACTCACTAAACACGCTCATATAAAAATACTAACAACGTTATTAGTTAGATAGTTGATGACTAAACAACAGATAACTAAAGAAATAACGGCTAGGAAAAAACCTTAAAACTTAATATTGAAATCTCGCTGTATTCAATAAATGGATCACAACATAAAAGGACTTGCTGACATGAGTGAGAGTAAAACAGAAATACTCAACCAAGACGCGAATAACGGAATTTTAGAGAAACTCTTTAAAATTAAGGCCCACGGAAGCAGCGTGAAAGATGAATTAATGGGGGGTGTGACTACCTTCGCCACTATGGCTTACATCATCTTCGTTAACCCACAAATTATGGCTGCGTCAGGCATGGATGCAGGGGCGGTATTCGTCGCAACCTGTATTGGTGCTGCGATCGGTTGTTTGTTAATGGGACTATTTGCGAACTGGCCTGTCGGCCTTGCACCGGGCATGGGCTTGAATGCCTTCTTCTCATTCACGGTAGTAAGCGAAATGGGCTACAGCTGGGAAGTGGCGTTGGGTGCAGTGTTTATCTCCGGCATCTTGTTCGTCGGGATGAGTTTCTACAAGGTTCGCCAATGGATAATCGAAAGTATTCCGGTGAGTCTGCGTTATGCCATGACAGCGGGTGTTGGCCTATTCTTAGGTCTAATTGGCCTTAAAACAGCGGGCATCGTCGTCGAAAATCCAGCGACTTTGGTTTCTTTAGGGGATTTTACTAAACCTGAAGCTCTACTGGCCGCTATCGCCTTCTTGATCATCGCGGTACTCAGTGAGCGTAAAATATTTGGTGCCGTGTTAATCGGAATTTTGAGTGTGACTCTGGTCGGCATGATGCTTGGCTTAGTGCATTACAACGGCTTCTTCGCGGCTCCACCAAGCTTAGCGCCTACATTCCTAAAAATGGACATTATGGGCGCTCTCGATGTTTCAATGATCAGCGTTATCTTGGCTTTCCTTTTCGTCAACATGTTCGATACCGCAGGTACTTTGATGGGCGTGGCTGAGCGTGCAAATCTGACGAACCCTGAGACAGGCAAGATCGAAGGACTAAGCAAAGCGCTGAAAGCCGACAGTATCTCAAGTGTGGCAGGTGCGTGTGTGGGTTGTCCGCCAGTCACCAGTTACGTAGAAAGTGCCGCAGGCGTTGCAGCAGGTGCGCGAACTGGCCTATCTGCAATTGTGGTTGGCGTGTTGTTCTTAGCGGCGATTTTTCTATCGCCACTTGCAGGCATGATCCCCGCTTACGCAACCTCTGGCGCGTTGATTTACGTGGCGTTCGTGATGATGAGCAGCATGCAGCACGTCGACTGGAAAGACTTTACCAACGGCGCTCCAGCAGCGATTACTGCTCTGATGATGCCACTGACCTTCTCTATCGCCAATGGTATCGCACTGGGTTTCATTACCTACACTGTGCTGAAATTGGCGACAGGCAAAACAAAAGACATCTCAATTTCGATGTACTTCCTAGCGGCTATCTTCATCGCCAAGCTAGTATTCATCGGTTAACCCTATAGCTCCTGAGCAGTCGCTTCTTGATTGCTCACAGCGTTGCTTGGCTCGTTCGCAAGCCAAGCAACAACATGATTTTTAAGAAAGCTAATTGCATTGATGACGAGAGAGCATAACCCCTACCGATTCCGTGCACCTTTTTTATGACCCTACGCAGTTTGTAGAAGTCATTATTTGACCGCCAATCGCCTGTAAACGGAAACGCAGGCAGAGGAATATCAAATGAAACTTCTGTACACCCTTAATGAAAGACCGCCTCATGGGCTAACCCTTCTACTCGCTTTACAGCAAATGCTCGCCTCGATTGGTGGCATCGTCGCTGTCCCTCTTATTGTCGGTGCCTCTATCGGCCTACCCAACACAGAGATCGTCTCACTGATCAATGCGGCGCTATTAGCATCAGGTATTGTGACTGTCGCGCAATGTCTTGGTTTTGGTCCTGTTGGCATCCGATTACCCGTTGTTATGGGGTCGAGCTTTGCCTTTTTAGGTGTGGCTATTTCGATCGGTAACGAAGGTGGTGTCGCCGCCATTATGGGCTCAGCACTGATCGGTTCATTCGTGGTCATTGGTGCCAGCTTCTACATGGATAAGGTTCGCAAGCTGTTCCCGACCGTGGTAAGTGGTGTGGTGGTTACCCTAATCGGCTTAACCATTTTACCCGTTGCCATGAACTGGGTTGGAGATTCTCCTGCCAACACGGAACAATTCGCCACGCTACCAAAACTGTTTCTCGCACTGGTCTCTTTGGGGATCGTGATTGGCGTATCGGTTTACTGTAAAGGCGCGGTTGCGGCCTCCGCTATCGTGATTGGCCTAGCTGGCGGTTACATTGTGGCGCTGTCGCTCGGCATGGTCGACCTTGAGCAAATCAGTTCAGCCGCTTGGGTCGGTGGTCCTGAACCTTTCAAATACGGCTTTACCTTTTCTGCCAGTGCCATCATCAGCATGAGCTTGGTGTACATCGTAGTTATCGCCGAAGCAACCGGTGACTTCATGGCACTGGGCAACAACTGCCAAACCCAAGTCAGTGGTAAAGATCTAAAACGTGGACTGCTAGGCGATGGCCTTGGTAGCACGCTTTCTTCCATACTCACAGCAATGCCACTAGCATCATTTAGCCAAAACGTTGGTATTGTTGGCATCACTGGTGTGGCAAGTCGCTATGTAGTGGCTGCAACAGGTGGTTTGCTAATTTTAGGTGGTTTATTCCCGAAATTGGCCGCTATTGCCGTCACGATTCCAAAACCCGTATTAGGCGGCGTCGGCTTTGTGATGTTCGGAATGATTGCCTACGCGGGTATCCGCATGTTGATCAAGGCCGCAGACACCAAGCGAAATGCCTTGGTAATCTGTGTAGGTTTGGCATCTGGTTTGGCCGTTACCTTCGAGCCAAGATTGCTGCAACACTTGCCACACGATTTAGCGAACTTCCTGCACTCTGGCATTACGACTGGCACCATCATGACGGTTGTTCTTAACCTTGTATTGCCTAAATCTTCACGCGCAGAAGAACAAGAAGCGTTAGCCGACAGCCAAGCGCAAGTTGAGCTAGAAATGAAAGAACAAGCTGAAGAAGAACTGCACTCAAACGAGAAATTTGAGAGTCACCAACAAAGCACAGAAGCAGACGTTCAAGCGACATCAGAAAACCCTGAACCCAAAGCGAACTAGATGGATCGCTAACGAGCGTAAACCGATTTCCGTAGAATCACGGGCGTAACGAAAACACTGAATGTTTCATCGCCCCTGATTCACATTATCTTTCACTACACATACCAATAAAGACCCTCTTCCCTGAAAAGGCTGAGATGGCTAAGGACTACTATGAATGGAAACCATCTGGATTAAGAATCCTCTCGCAATCTACACTAGCTCACTGGCTGACGCAGAAGGCGGCATTGTCATTAAAGGTAATAAAATCATTGAATTGGTTGGCAAACACAAAGAACCGACCTTACCCGTAGATTACAGCGTCGACGCCTCTCGTCATGTTGTGACTCCTGGGCTTATCAATGCGCACCACCACTTCTATCAAACCCTAACGCGAGCCTACCCGGGCGCACTCAATAAAGAACTCTTCCATTGGCTACAAAGCCTCTACCCAGTTTGGGCCAACCTCGATGCTGAGATGATGAGCCTTGCCACTGAACTGGCGCTGGTTGAGCTAATGATGTCAGGTTGTACGACAGCATCAGACCATCATTACTTGATACCTAACGGGCTAGAGCACGCGATTGATTTACAAGTCGAGGCCGCAGAGAAACTAGGCGTGAGAGCGATATTCACGCGCGGCTCCATGAGCCTTGGGGAAGATGAAGGTGGGCTACCTCCACGACACACCATTCAAACCGAACAGACCATCATTGATGACAGCCAACGCTTGATTCGTGATTACCACCAGCGTGATGAAGGGGCGATGATTCAAATCGCACTCGCGCCTTGTTCGCCGTTCTCAGTCACCACTGATCTAATGAAAGAGACTGCCAAGATCAGTGAACGCGAAAACGTCATGATGCACACGCACCTGTGTGAAACCTTGGATGAAGAGGATTTCTGTATTGAGAAGTTTGGCTTGCGCCCTGTCGATTACCTAGAAAATGTGGGTTGGCTGAATGAACGCACTTGGCTCGCTCATGGTATCCACTTTAATCCAGAAGAGATCAAGCGTTTGGGTAAAGCGGGAATCGGTATCAGCCACTGCCCAACGTCCAACATGATGTTGGCTTCCGGTATTTGTAAGAACAACGACTTGGAAGCCGCTGGCGTAAAAGTTGGGCTAGGTGTTGATGGTTCAGCTTCCAACGACGGCTCCAATATGATTGCCGAAGTGCGCATGGCGATGTACTTACAGCGCCTGCAATATGGCTCTGCCAATGTTTCACACTTCGACGCACTGCGTTGGGCGACATCAGGCTCGGCACGCGCAATGGGCAGAACGGACTTCGGGACGTTGGAAGTTGGTAAACAAGCTGACATCGCAATGTTCAAACTCGACGACATTCGTTTTTCTGGCAGCCACGATCCACTGGCTGCATTATTACTTTGTGGCGCTCAACAAGCGGATAAAGTGATGGTAGCCGGAAAATGGCGAGTTAACGATGGTGCTGTGATTGGCGTAGACATGGAGCAACTGATGCACCGCCACCATGCTGCTGCGATGAAGCTTGGTAAGTTAGCAATGAATAACCATTAGTTGAAACACTTGCCCATCAAACACTGCAAGCCAAAGCGAGTGGCTTTGATGGGCAAACCTCCATAAACGTCCGCAATGATTCGAAAACATCCCAAATCATCCCCAAAAATGTAAACCTGATGCATCTCAGTCTATTTATCAATCTATTTCCTAATTAATTTCGACTCAATATACCAAAAACATAAACCGCTAATAATTAAAGAAAACCTAATTTAACTCTATCTAATATAAGATTGACTAATAAAACATTCGCTAATAAAAAATCACTCATAACCTCTTCGGTAAATATCAAATCACCCGTACATTATTTGGCACAGATCAAATTTAAAA
>NZ_AJZD02000055.1 GCF_000272105.2 Vibrio splendidus 12E03 | reverse complement strand
CAGCCGCTAAAGAACGGCTGTTTTTATAATACTTAACGGTTTGGGTGGTTTAAGATGTGGTCTTCCCAATCGACAACATCAATTTCGTATACCACTTTGTTACGAACGCTTTCACCTGCTGCATGCATCTCTGTTTTTGATCCGGTGATCAACGGGTGCCATTCAGGAATCGGCTTAGATTCTGATAAAAGGCGGTAAGCACAAGTGTCTGGTAGCCAGTGAAACTCATCGATCTTGTCACGAGTCAGCTTCAAACACTCTTCACCTGAAGTGAAGCGGTTCGGGTAGTCTTTACACGAACATGTTTTGTCGTTTAACCAGCTACACGCCACATTGGTGTAGTAAACTTCATCGCTATCTTCATCCATTAGTTTATGCAGGCAGCACTTACCACAACCGTCGCAAAGTGATTCCCACTCATTCTCGGTCATCTGTTCTAGTGTCTTTTCTTGCCAAAATGGATTCGTCATAGGATTACTTATTACTCTTTTACTGGGGTGCGTGTTATACCGCTAGCCCATAAAAAGTTCAAGGATAATAATTGTTCATTCTTTGATTCAATCAACAGCTGTCACTCTCATCATTTTTTGCTACTATCGCGCACCCTGTTATTTAGTGAGTTTAATTTGATGGAATGTCGTCTAGGTTGTGGAGCATGTTGTATCGCTCCAAGTATTACATCTGCTATTCCTGGAATGCCTAATGGTAAGCCTGCTGGCGTACGCTGCATCCAATTAAATGAGCAAGACCTATGCAAATTATTTGGTCAACCTTCACGCCCGAAAGTATGTCACCAGTTCAAAGCTTGCCCTGTCATTTGTGGTAAAACCGACCAAGAAGCCCTTGATAACCTTATCGAGTTAGAAGCCATAACCTAAGCGTATTAGCCCTTTTCTATATCCCAGCAATTTCTTTTCCTACTCATACTTTGCTTTAGGTTATAGGTGCTTATGAGGCCTCAATAGTCTTTCGAACAGTACTGACTACCTCGCTATGAGTAATAACCGTTTCAGGAAACTCTCGGCGAAATAAAGCCATCGATAAGACATGACAGACCAGTGAAGCCGTCATTCTCGTACCCATAAACCAACCAATAACTTGCCTTGAATAAAGATCAATAATGGCAACTAATTATAGCCAACATTTGTTTGTAACTACGTCGGTGATGTCTCCTGCCCATTTTTAAATTAGCAGTCGTTGCACTAAAAACCTTAGCGAGCAAGGCCGTGACTACGGGCATTCAGTTCAGGTCGAGAAGTGGACAATACCTTATAAACTTGAAGTACTATGTGTATATCATCAGGTAGCGTTTTTATTTACTTTGTTGTCAGCCAATATATTGGATAATATGGCAATAATACATTATGGAAGGAAAATGTGATGAGTAAAAAAATGACCATGGCGGAGATTTCAAGACAGCTTGGAATTTCAACAATGACCGTGTCACGTTACTTTAATGACGGTTATGTCTCGGCTGAAAATCGCCTTAAAATTGATGCTATCGTCAAAGAAAATCATTATACCCCTAATATATTTGCTCGTTCCATTCGTAGCCAATCTAATATTATTGGTTTCGTTGCTCCTCGCATTGAGTCGTATACAACGAGTTTAGTAATTAAAGGGGCACTGGCGGCTGCCAATGAATCACAAGTACGAATGCTTTTTCATGCCTCAGGATTTAACCATGAGTCAGAATGCCAAGCTGTGAGAGAGTTTAATGGCTTAAATGCATTGGGCACTATTATTATTGCTTCAAAGCACAGTGTCGAAGAGACGTTTTATCAAACCTTAGACAATGTGTTATTTATTGGTAAAAACACCCCCCACCATTGCTGTTTATATTACCCCGACCATGCTGCAATTAAAGCACTCGTTTCCCAAACCATCACTCAGTTAAAACAACAGCAGGCACCGCTGGCAGCCGTACATTATATTTATGATGAGCGTATGCTTTCCAGCCGTACTAAGTTGATGCAAGCCACCATTACTGACACCGTCCCTGAGTTGAATTTTTCACTACAAGCTCTAGCCAACTCGGAGGACAAAGCTGGCTACCAGGCAATTCAATTACAGCCTAATCATGTCTACTTTTGTGCCACCGATAATATTGCCATTCGTTTATATCGTCGCGCCAAAGAACAGCAACTCAAGATTGGTCATAACTTATGGATTGTAGGCATGGGTGACTATGACTACAGCGATTTGTTAGTCCCAAGCCTGACTACTGTCGCTTTTAACTACTATCAAGTGGGCTACCAAGCTGTCAAAAAATTGCTCAAGCGCGATTTCAGTTCCGTTGAAGGCACATTCGACATAAGAATGAGAGAAAGTTCACAGTTTCTCTGAAATTGTATTGAGTCCAAATAGGTTCCATTTAACACTATGTGTTAACGATAACACATATAGTATAACCGATGAAACTCGCTAATAATCTACACTCAAAACCACTCGCGTGGTGGAAGAAAGCAACTGCCTACCAAATTTATCCCCGTAGTTTTTATGATACAAACCAGGACGGCATTGGCGATATCAATGGAATCATTGCTAAGCTGGATTATCTTGCTGATTTGGGCATTGATTTAATATGGATCTGCCCATTCTACGCATCACCGAATGATGACAACGGTTACGATATCAGTGACTATCAAGCGATTCATCCTGACTTTGGAACCCTTGAGGATGTGGATAAATTAATCACGGCTGCTCATGAACGTGGCATTCGCATTATTATGGATTTAGTCATCAACCACACTAGCGATGAGCATCCATGGTTTATCGAATCTCGAGACAACAAAGATAGCCCTAAGCGTGATTGGTATATTTGGCGTGATGGTTGTGAGTCAACAGATGAAAAACCAACTTGCGAACCTAATAACTGGGAAAGTATTTTTCATGGTAGTGCATGGGAATATGATGACAAAACCGCACAATATTATTTACATCTATTTTCTAAAAAGCAGCCTGATCTTAATTGGGAAAATCCTGAAGTAAAACAAGCACTATTTAAAATGATTCATTGGTGGTTGGAGCGTGGTATTGATGGTTTCCGTGTCGATGCAATTAGCCATATTCAGAAACAAACTGGTTTACCCTCTTTACCCAATCCAAAGGGTGAAAAGTATGTCTCTTCATTCGATTATCACATGAATGTTGAAGGTATTGAAAAGCACCTGTATGAGTTAAAAGAACAGGCGTTTTCGCCTTTTGATATTGTGACCGTTGGTGAGGCCAATGGGGTGACGGCCGACAACGCATTGCCTTGGGTTGCTGAAGCGACCGAGCACGATCAAGGTGGTGTTTTTAACATGATTTTTCAGTTTGAACACATGAAGCTATGGTCGGAAGAACAAAGCAACGAGAATTTCGATCTCGTGGCGTTCAAACGCATTTTATCGCGTTGGCAAGATGCCTTAGAAGGTAAAGGCTGGAATGCGCTTTATTTAGAAAACCACGATCAAGCTCGTAGTATTGATACTTTTGCCGATCCTAACTCTAGGTATGCCAGTGCTACCGCGTTAGCGAGTTGTTATTTCTTGATGAAAGGGACTCCATTTATTTATCAGGGCCAAGAGATTGGTATGGTAAATCATCAGTTTACTTCTCTTGACGAATTTAACGATGTGTCTGCGAGAAATTTAATTCAAAAGCTATCGCAACAAGGTCAGAGCGATGCCGATATCTTAGCCTTGTTAAATCAAGTATCCCGCGACCACAGTCGCTTGCCAATGCAATGGAATGACCAGGATTTTGCCGGTTTTTCTGAGGTGCAACCTTGGTTCTCGGTGAATCAACAGTATGCAGATATCAATGTTGAGCAACAACAGCAAGATCCAAATTCGATCTTAGGTTTCTATAAGCAGTTGATTGCTTTGCGTAAGTCACATGAAAGCTTAGTGGTTGGCCGTTATCAATTACTGCTAGCTAACGATCCTAATATCTATGCTTATCAACGTGTTGCTCAAGATATGACATGGACCATTATTACCAATTTAAGTCCACAAGAGAGCGTTGTTGATATCGACTGCACCCAATTAGGCGAGTTAATGCTTGATAATCAGAATATTAACAACGAACACGTTCGCTCAGATTTTATAACAACGCAAATAGCCCCCGCTTATGCCGCGTATATATTTGCAAAAAAGCACTAAATTATATTTATGGCTAGGCGCTGATAACGTTAGCCTGTATTTAAATCAAGGAACTATTTATGAGTAAGTTACTATCGTTTGATTTTTGGCAACGATTTGGGAAGTCCCTTATCGTTGTTATCGCGGTGATGCCTGCCGCTGGTATCATGATATCACTAGGTAAAGTGGTCGCAATGTATGCGGGTGGGTTTGGTGCCATTGAAACACTAGGCGCTATAATGGAAAACATAGGTTGGGGGATCATTGTTAACCTTCACCTATTATTTGCGGTCGCGATTGGTGGCTCGTGGGCAAAAGAGCGTGCAGGTGGCGCATTTGCCGCGCTAATTGCCTTCATCTTAATCAACCGTATCACTGGGGTTATATTGGGCGTGGATAACGCTATGCTCAGTGACCCAGAAGCGGTTGTGATGAGCCTATTTGGTTCTGAGCTACCTGTCTCTCAATTCTTCACGAATATTTTGGGTGCTCCTGCCCTAAATATGGGTGTGTTTATCGGTATTATGTCTGGCTATTTAGGTGCCAACTTATTTAACCGCTATCATGACTTCGCTCGCTTACCTCAGGCATTAGCATTTTTCAACGGTAAGCGTTTTGTGCCTTTTGTTGTTATTTTCTATTCGCTGATTATTGCGTTTGGTTTATCTGTAATATGGCCTTTAATTCAAGGGGCGCTTAATGATTTTGGTCAATGGATTGCTACCTCTAAAGACACTGCGCCGATCACTGCTCCTTTCTTGTATGGTACGTTAGAGCGTTTATTACTGCCATTTGGTTTACACCACACTTTAACTATTCCAATGAATTACACCGAGTTGGGTGGTACTTATGAGCTTTTGACTGGGATGAATGCGGGCTCAAGTGTTTATGGTCAAGATCCATTATGGCTTGCTTGGGTTAGCGATTTAAATAATCTTAAATTAAGCGATCCGACAACTTACCAACACCTGTTAGATACGGTGCACCCAGCACGCTTTAAAGCAGGCCAAGTTATTATCGCAGCCTCTTCATTGATTGGTATTGGACTTGCGATGTATCACTGTGTTGATAGTGATAAGCGCGCACAATATAAGCCAATGTTTTTATCTGCGTGTCTTGCCGTGTTATTAACCGGTGTGACAGAGCCTATTGAATTCATGTTTATGTTTATTGCTCCTGTTTTATATGTTGCGCATGCGGTATTAACAGGGGTTGCATTTGCGTTGGTCGATGTGATGGACCTACGTGTACATGCCTTTGGTTTGATTGAGTTACTCACTCGTATACCTATGATGGTTTCAGCGGGCATCGGTGGTGATCTGGTTCGCTTTGCATTAGTTTCTATTGTTTTCTTTGTGGTTAACTATGGATTGTTCCGCTTCCTAATCGTGAAATTGAAGTTACCAACACCGGGTCGTATGGGTAACTACCTGGATGAAAGCTCAGAAGCTATGTCGGAAGATGAGAAGCTTGACATTATTATTCAGAATTTAGGCGGGCGTGGCAATATTGCTGAGATTGATGCTTGCATGACTCGCTTGCGCATTACAGTTAATGATCCGCAGTTGGTTGCTGAATATTCACTATGGAAGCCTACGGGAGCACTTGGAGCTGTGGTTAAAGAACAGGGAGTACAAGTTATTTATGGCCCTGGGGTGGATGTCATTAAATCTAGACTAGTTCAGAAGTTTTCAGCGCAACCTGCGTAATTCTTTTTAGATCAAATAACCTCGAGAAACGCAGCCTTGCGCTGCGTTTTATCTCACTAGAATAAATAAGTGAATAATAATGAAGTTAATGACACTAAATACCCACAGCTGGCAAGAAGAAAAACAGCTAGAAAAGTTAGATGTGGTCGCGCAAGCCATTATCGAGCAAGGGTGCGATGTGGTTGCATTACAGGAAGTGAATCAACATCAAGATAGCCCGGCCGTTGATGCCAATATATTAACCAATCACACTGTGTTGGCGAATAACTATGGTTATTTATTACAGAAAAAACTCATGGAATACGGTCATCATTACCAACTTACGTGGGATTTCGTTCATCAAAGTTATGAAGTATATCAAGAGGGACTCTCATTTTTAACGCGACTACCGATTGTCGAACATGAGGTCATTGATTTAAGTGATAACTATGATGTGAGCTTTTGGAAACATCGGCGAGCAGTGCGTATTAAAGTGACCTCTCAACAGGGTGATTTTAATCTTTATAATTGTCATTGTGGCTGGTGGAATGACTCAGAGAACTCATTTGAGGATCAGTTCGACCGAATCAAGGCAACTTTACCAACAGAGTTGAGCTTTCTATTAGGCGATTTCAACAACCCAAGCCATATACGTAATGAAGGCTATGATTACGTATTACAACGCGGTTTGATGGATTGTTATGAAGTTGCTGAAATCAAAGATGATGGAACCACTGTCATTAAAAACATTGATGGTTGGGAGCAAAATAGCCAAGCGCTACGCATTGATTTAGTGCTTAGTAATCAGCCTGTAGTGGTAAAGCAGCATAAGGTGATTTTTAATCACGATTTTTATCCGGTTGTATCAGATCACTTTGGGGTGTTGGTAGAAGTAGAACTTACTTAATTTTTATCAACTCATCGTAGTTTAAATAAAACGAATACTGACACAAATACGGCTAATTATCAGGTCACTCTTGCTTGCTAAAATAGCGATAGAATACGACTGACCTTAACGATCTTTAGTGCGAGTTCGAAGTGATTACATAAGATTCTCTGTTCTTTCTTTCAACTATATACACAAGATTTCACACTTCTGCGAAATCTAAACTATCTTGTTGATACTGGTACAGATTAATAAGGATCGTTATGAATAGGTATATCGCAGAAATGTTTGGTACGTTTTGGTTGGTGTTGGGCGGTTGTGGTAGTGCCGTCTTAGCCGCGGCTTTCCCTGATGTGGGAATTGGTCTACTCGGAGTTTCCCTTGCCTTTGGTTTAACCGTGCTCACTATGGCTTTCGCTATTGGTCATATATCCGGTTGCCACCTCAACCCTGCTGTCACCATCGGCCTATGGAGTGGTGGTCGCTTTGATGGCAAAGATGTTGCGCCTTATATTATTGCCCAAGTGATTGGCGGTATTATCGCGGGTGGTGTGTTATTCGTGATTGCTTCAGGCCAAGCAGGCTTTGACGCTGCGGCATCTGGCTTTGCTTCAAATGGTTACGGTGAACACTCACCGGGCGGCTACTCACTAACTGCCGCACTGGTCTGTGAAGTGGTCATGACCATGGTGTTCCTGTTCGTGATCATGGGCGCGACTGATTCGAAAGCACCGGCTGGATTCGCACCGATCGCAATTGGTCTCTGTTTGACCTTGATTCACCTTATCAGTATTCCTGTAACCAACACCTCAGTGAACCCTGCTCGAAGTACTGGCGTGGCTGTGTTTGTCGGTGATTGGGCCGTTTCGCAATTGTGGCTATTCTGGATTGCACCGATTATTGGTGCCGTGATTGGCGCGATGATATACAAAGCGGTGAGAGGTTCGGATTAAGCGCTGAAAAAGCGCCTAAAGCAATAAAAGAAAAAGCCGCTTAGTGATGATTCACCAAGCGGCTTTTTTAGATCTTATGACGACCGAGTAAGGAGTGCGAAAGCGTGGTGCCATCCACCAGCTCTAGCTCACCACCAACGGGAACACCATGAGCGATACGGCTAGCGTTCACTTCATGGGCATTACATAGCTCAGCAATGTAATGCGCTGTTGCTTCCCCTTCAACTGTTGGGTTAGTCGCTAGGATTACTTCAGAGATATCACCACGACGCAGGCGGTAGTCCAAAACATCAAGACCGATGTCACTTGGACCAATACCATCAAGTGGTGAAAGGTGACCCATCAATACAAAGTAACGACCTGAATATTGGCCAGTTGCTTCAATAGCTGCAATGTCTGCAGGGCTCTCTACTACACAGATTTGACCATTTTCCTGACGTTTAGGATTGGTACAAATGTGGCAAGTATCTTCTTCAGTAAAAGTACGGCACTCATTACAGTGACCAATTTCGGTCATTGCTTGGCTAAGAGCTTCAGCCAACTGTAGGCCGCCTTTTCTATCGCGCTGTAACAAATGAAAGGCCATACGCTGCGCCGACTTGGGTCCAACCCCAGGTAGACAACGTAAAGCCTCCATCAAATGCTCCAGCATATGACTGGTACGCATATTTAACCGTTCTAATTTTCAAGTAATAGCCTGTTCAATACAAACCACCACCTGAATTAACCTTTAAGAATAAGTTACTTAGAAAGGCATCTTCATACCTGGTGGAAGTTGCATTCCGCCAGTTACGCTAGCCATTTTCTCTTTTTGAGTTTCTTCAACGCGACGAGCCGCATCGTTGAAAGCAGCAGCGATAAGATCTTCAAGCATCTCTTTATCGTCTTCCATTAGGCTTTCATCGATATCAACACGGCGAACGCTGTGGCTACCAGTGATCGTTACTTTTACAAGGCCAGCACCTGACTCACCTGTAACTTCCATATTTGCGATTTCTTCTTGAAGCTTTTGCATGCGCTCTTGCATTTGCTGGGCTTGCTTCATCATGTTGCCCATACCGCCTTTACCAAACATGTTAATACTCTCTGGTCTAATTGGTTTATTAAAATTAATTAAGCTATACGAGCTTAAATGGGGGTTAAAACAGTGTGATTCAACCCCTCGATGTTCAGTTCTCAGATTTGCTTATCTGGGATGATACGCCGGTCACTAAACAAGAAAACGTTCTAGATAGGACGAACGCTGTCTCTGTCGAGTTCAGCGGCAAAACGTCTTTCAATGAACTGTACGTTGGCATCGTTTTCTAAAGCGGTAAATGCGTCTTTCAACTTACCTTGATACAATCTTTCTCGTAATTCTAGCGGCGTTTCTCCACCATCACCGATTTCAACACTCAAATGACACTCTTCCCCAAGCACAGTATTGAGAGACTGCAATAACTCACTCTGTGCTCGATCCGTATTCAGGTGAGCTTGGCTCGATCTTAACGTTAAGGTGATTGATGTGCCATTTTTAGCAAACACTGAGTTCAATGCTAACTGTTCAACAAGCTTTGCTGTTTCCAGCTTTTGAATCGTGGCGGACCATTCATCTTGAGCAATAGATTCTTGAAGCAATTTATCAACCATTTCTGGTGTCTTAATGTGCTCTAACGCGCGCTTGATCTGAGTGGGTGTAAGCTCTTTACTCACCTCTTTCACTACAGGTTTAGACGGTTTCCAGCGATAAGGTTCATTATCATTGGCAACATTTTCTGTAGAAGAAGTGGATAACGAAGCTGGCGACACCCGCTCAGAACCACCGTGTTGCTGAGCAACTCGATAAAGAACTGAAGTTTTAGCAGATGTCGCTTTAGCCTTTTTTGGCGCCGAGCCTTTGTTTTCTGTTGCCGAACTGCCTCTACGTTGAGAACGTAATTGGTGGCGTAAACCACTCACAGGCGAAGTTGCACGCGCTGGCTGCTCTTGCGGAGCAGAAGGTGCAGCGCTTGGCTGTTGAACCGGGCTCTGGTTTTGATAATTCGTTTGTTGCTGCTGAGGCTGCTCTGCACCGTAGCTTGGACGCCCATCATAAGCAGGAGGCGCGTCATACTGGCTATGCGGGTAATCCTGCTCAGGATAACCTTGGTTGCCTGAATGTTCAGCGTAACCTTGCGAATCTGAATACTGTGCTGGATTCTGCTGCGGAGTCTGTTGCACGGGTGGCTGCTGCATAGCTTGCTGTTGAGGCGCCTGTTGTTGCATCTGAGGCTGTCTCGGAGCTGCCATTGGCGCAGATTGGCTAACAGGCTGAGCAACGCTCTGAGCTTGAGCTACTGGCGCAGGGCTTGCCGACTGAGTCGAGATTGCCGTAGCAACCGCTTGTTCAGCTGGTCTAAATGCCAACATGCGTAAAACCACCATCTCAATACCAACGCGAGCGGTTGGCGACAATGGTAAGTCTTCACGACCTTTCAACACGATCTGGTAGTAGAGTTGAATGTCTTGTGGGCTAAGCGCTTTGCTCAGTAGTTCAAGCTTCTCAGCGTCAGGCTGTGCCTTATCTAGTGTAGATGGCAAAGCTTGGAACATCGCAAGACGATGCAGTTGAGTCGCAAGCTGATTCAGCAAACCGTCCCACTCAACACCGTTCTCAGCAAGGCTTTGAATACACGCCATTGCTTGTTGCGGCTGCTTACTGCTAATCGCTTCAAGCAAGTGGATAGCTTGGTCGGTATCCAGTGTTCCGAGCATGTGAGCCACGGTGTCTGTCACGACATTACCGTTGCCTAATGCGATAGCTTGATCCGTTAAACTCAGAGCATCACGCATACTGCCGTCAGCAGCATGAGCAATCATCCCTAGCGCACGAGGTTCAGACGTCACACTCTCTTGTTCAAGAATGTGGTCAAGCTGTTCGTGAATATTATCAACGCTGATCGGCTTAAGATGAAACTGCAGACAACGCGACAAAATCGTCACTGGAAGCTTTTGCGGATCAGTCGTTGCGAGCAAGAATTTCACATACTCAGGCGGCTCTTCTAACGTCTTTAGAAGCGCGTTAAAACTGTGCCTAGAAAGCATGTGTACTTCATCGATAAGGTAAACCTTAAAGCGACCACGCGCTGGCTTGTACTGAACATTGTCCAGAAGCTCACGGGTATCTTCTACCTTGGTACGTGATGCCGCATCGATCTCTAGCAGGTCAACAAAGCGACCTTCATCGATCTCTTTACAAGTTGCACATTCACCACAAGGGGTTGAAGTAATGCCTGTTTCACAGTTAAGTCCCTTAGCAAACAAGCGGCCGATGGTCGTTTTACCGACACCGCGTGTTCCGCTAAATAGGTACGCGTGGTGCAACCTATTTTGGCTAAGGGCATTCTCTAATGCTGTTAAAACATGGGCTTGACCAACCACTTCTTTGAATTTGGTTGGTCGCCATTTTCGCGCTAACGCAAGATAGCTCATGAATAATTCCGAAAAGGATTAGTGGCCGTCGAATTCGCAGATGCTAAACACTTCTAGACCTAAGCCTTGTAAGCGCTTGTCACCACCGATTTCTGGAAGGTTAATAACAAATGCAGCGTGTTCTACCACACCACCTAGCTGACGAATCAACTTTGTTGTTGCTTCAATCGTACCGCCCGTTGCTAGCAAATCATCAACCATCAACACTTTATCACCTTCAACGATAGCGTCAGTATGGATTTCTAGCGTATCTGTGCCGTACTCAAGCTCATAAGATTGTGCCACAGTTTCACGAGGCAGTTTGCCCGGTTTACGAACAGGAATGAAGCCAACACCTAGCTCTAGTGCCAAAGGCGCACCAAATAAGAAACCACGAGCTTCAGTACCAACGATCTTAGTAAAGCCCATGTCCTTGTATGTTTCCGCTAGCAAGTCGATTGTCGCTTTGTAAGCCGCTGGGTCTTCCATCAAGCTTGTTACGTCACGGAATAAAATACCCGCTTTAGGGTAATCAGGAATGCTTTTGATGCTTGCTTTGATCAGAGAGATTTTTTCTGTGTTCATAATCTTATGCACTTCATTAGGCCGCTTTCCAAACTCTCGTCAACGAATCAAACATCAACGCTTGGAATTAAGGAAAGGTACGATTGGTATTCATTGCAACGAGAGTCATAACTCTGATTGCTGAAATAATAAACGCCCGCTATACAAGCAGGCACACTGGCTTAATGGTAGTGATTTTCTTTGCTGTCAGCAACCAACTCATGAGTTGGAAGTCGCATAAACCATGTGAGAAGAATAACAAGTACACAAATTAGGAAGGCCTTGACCCACATGATAGGGGCAAAGTAGATGGATAACGTAAAACTCAACAAGATAAAGAATACGCCGCGCGTTTTAACTTGTTTGGTTACGGCACCGTGTTGGTACCAATTGTTCAGTAAAGGACCCAGCGTTTTGTGCTCGTGCATCCATTTATGAACTTTCGGATTACTTCGCATGAAGCATGCGCTAGCAAGAAGGAGAAAAGGTGTGGTTGGCAGAACAGGTAAAACTATCCCTAGAACTGCGAGAAATATGCAAAGGCCACCAGCAATATTGAGACTTAAAACTCGAACGCTAATTGTGGCCTCCTTGAGTTAGCTATCGTTAATCAGCGACGACAGCTTAACTAGAATGTTGCGTAACCATTGAATACACGGATCAACGTAAGTGTTGCTGGTAGCAATGGGATCATTAAAAATGCGGCTAGAAAGCCTAAAAAATAGAATACATTAAACGGGTCTTGAAAGTCTTTGTTATCTGCCATGATTGCTTCTTGTTTTTGTTAGTAAAGGTAAGTATCTGGCGAACCAAACCCGCTTTGCTAAATCGACATTTAACAAAAAAGGCATAGCCGCACCATTTGCGCAACTATACCTTAATCAATTATTCACAAAAACCGAGGAAATATAGGGTTAATCGGTAGACCCTTGGTGTATGTCTAAACTAAAACTTGCCGCTCCAAGTAGGCTTAACGACAGTTGGCAGCCCTGTTCGATCGGAAGGTCCCGCGTTATAAAGTTCTTCTTGCAGTTCTCGCCCAAGCGCTCACCTGCTGCAATATGTTGATTCAATTCACCATTCGACCATTGCCCATCTAAGCCCGCAGGTAAAATGGAGATGGTTCCCTCGGCAAGGTCGGCAACACCAAACAAGGCATTCACTGGGGTAGAACATCTAGAGCAACGAATCCCCTTCTCTAAGATCTCAGCAATATCTTTGAGATCAACATTAAAATCTTTTCTGTTTCTTATGTAATCGTGGAACAGCGCTCTCACCAACAATGTTGTTGCTGAGCCGCCATTATCAGAAGACGATGAATCGACGAGGTAAAAAGCAAATTGCCCGTTCATCATCCACGCATAATCAAACACAAGTGGCATCATCTCTGTTGATTGCAGTAAACGGTAACTGCAACGCCATGAGCCTTGTCGCGTATCTTTCTCTGGAAGCAGCGCATGCAGTAAATCTTTTGCTGCGCTTGGATTATCTTGAAGGTAATTCAGGTGCCAATGCAGTTCTTGGTCTTCAGGGATCTCTCCCCCGTCATCCACACAGAACCACTGGCTCGAAAAATCTCGTTGGTCTGAAATGTTATCGAACGAATCTGTCAATGTATTCGCAATCGCACTTCCTAGATGACCGTGATCCTCTAACGGTTTCGCTAAAAAGTCTTTAATACCAAATCGCAAGGCTTTCGCCACATCAGACATATCATCAGTGCCGGACACCACGATCATAGGCAGTGACGGGTACTCTAAACTGAGCTCTTCCACAAGCTCTATGCCATCAAGTATTGGCATTGATAAGTCACACACAATTAAATCTGGCGCTGAGTCTCTAAGCTTTTGCAGAGCGTCCAGTCCATTTTCAGCCTCAACCACTTTATAACCGACCTTGTCTAGGTACGCGCTGGTTATACGGCGAAAAATAGGATCATCATCAACCAACATCACGCATTTTTGGTTAATTACTTCCTGAGCCGAGGTCATTACTGGCTGACTGTGAGTTTTGTACATAATCTATAACCTCACAAAACTAAGTCGAATTATTATTGTTATCTGTTCTAAGAACTAATATAAAACTTAGTAATAAAATGCTAAATACACAAATTTGCACTCTTTGCTGGTAATTCGTGACCAGGGTTGGAATACTTGTAAATAGTGCAACGAGTTGACGTAACGCAAACATTGATCTCACTGTTACGTATAAATTAGATGAGATTGTAAACAAATGTGTCTGGATTTATGAAATTAGATGATTTAAACCTCTTTCGACTCGTCGTTGAAAATGGGAGCTACACCGCAACATCGCGCAAGACTATGATTCCGGTTGCGACCATCACACGACGCATCCAAGCCTTGGAAGATTCTTTGAACCTTAGGCTTCTCAATAGACACGCGCGTAAACTTTCTTTAACAGAGGCAGGCGAACGTTTCTTCAATGAATGCTCTCCGCTGTTGCAACGTCTCTCTTCTACCGCAGAAGAGTTAACTGACGTGTGCAAAGGCGCTTCCGGTAAGATTCGTATTACGGCCCCCTCAAATCTGACCAAGCGCATGATGATGCCAATGTTCAGTGAATTCATGACTCAATACCCTGATATCAATATTGAGCTGATGATGAACAACCAAGCAGATCAGCTGGATCCAACTGAGTGGGACGTAATTTTCCGTGTCGGCCCGCAGCGTGATTCAAGCCTAATCGCTCGCAAAATCAGTGAAGTCAAAGATATTCTTATCGCGAGCCCTGAGTACTTAGCGAAGAACCCAGCTCCAAGCCATGCTGAAGAGCTAGCGAACCATTCGCTACTCAAAGGCTACCCGCTGATTAAGTGGCAGCTGAGTAATTCGAATGAAGAGACGGTGGTGAATAGCGAGAAAGGCCGTTTCAACGCCAATGCGCTTAATGTCGTAAGACAAGCGTGCTCAGAAGGCCTAGGTATCACCCTGATGCCTGACGTGATGATTCGTGAATACATTGAAGATGGCAGCTTAGTGCAAGTCTTAGAAGACTGGAGCGCTAACCCTCGTGATATTTACATGCTTTATAACCACAAAGATCATCTACCAGAGAAAGTGAGATTGTTTATTGATTTTGTGATCGCATACCACATTCATTAAGGTCAATCCCCTTCTCTATAAACAAAAAACCAGAGCCGATGCTCTGGTTTTTTATTTTCTGTATCACTAGCGAAACTCTGTATGACTAACGAAACGCTAGTTAAGCGCCTTCGTTGTGTAACTCTAAGTTAGCAAGATCTTGTTGAATCTCACGCTGAACCTTTGAGTCGTCATTACGCAAAGAGTCTAGGAAATCTAGGTACGCTTGGTCGATATCGCCCGTTACATACTCACCGTTAAATACAGAAGTATCAAAACGAGAGATGTCTTGATTGCCCATGCCCACTGCAGAAATCAGATCTGGTAGCGTTTGGAAAATCAAGGCGTCTGCGCCAATCTGCTTACAAATCGTTTCGTTATCACGACCATGAGCAATCAGCTCTGTCGCGCTCGGCATATCAATGCCGTAAACGTTAGGGAAGCGAACCTCTGGAGCAGCTGAAACCATGAAGACCTTGTTTGCGCCAGAATCACGAGCCATCTCAATGATCTGCTCTGATGTTGTGCCGCGAACGATAGAATCGTCAACCAGAAGAACGTTCTTACCTTTAAACTCAGAGCGGATTGCGTTGAGCTTACGGCGAACTGACTTCTTACGCTGTTGCTGACCAGGCATGATGAATGTGCGGCCAACATAGCGGTTTTTCACGAAACCTTGACGGTATGGCTTATTGATCGCTTGAGCGATTCGTAGCGCAATATCGTTTGATGTTTCAGGGATTGGAATAACTACATCAATGTCTAAGTCTGCGTACTCTTCTTTAATACGCTTACCAAGCATCTCACCCATCTCAACGCGTGCGCTGTAAACCGAGATTTTGTCGATGAATGAATCTGGGCGTGCAAAGTATACAAACTCAAAGATACATGGGTTTAGTTGTGGGTTGTCTGCACATTGCTTAGTGAAAAGCTCACCGTCGAACGTTGCGTAGATAGCTTCACCTGGCGCTACATCGCGCATGAAGTCGAAACCAACAGCATCGAGTGCTACCGATTCAGACGCAACCATGTACTCTGTTTTACCTTGAACTTCACGCTTACCAAGACACAGTGGACGAATACCATGTGGGTCACGGAATGCGATCATACCGTGGCCGATGATCATCGCAGTTACGGCGTAAGCACCACGAATTGTACGGTGCACATTTGCCACAGCGCGGAAAACGTCATCTGAAGTTACGTTACCTTTAACGGTATCGATCTCATGAGCTAATACGTTCAGTAGAACTTCAGAGTCAGAGGTTGTGTTTACATGACGACGGTCTTTTTCGAACAACTTCTCACGAACTTCGTTTGCGTTCGTCAGGTTACCGTTGTGTGCCAACGTAATGCCAAAAGGAGAGTTTACGTAGAAAGGCTGAGCTTCAGACGCACTTGAACTACCCGCAGTAGGATAACGAACATGGCCAATACCAACTTCACCTTGTAGGCGCTGCATGTGTTTTGCTTCAAAAACATCTTTTACTAAACCGTTCGCCTTACGCAGACGGAAACGATTGCTTTCTATGGTACAAATACCAGCGGCATCTTGGCCACGATGCTGCAATACCGTTAAAGCGTCATAAATAGACTGGTTTACAGGTGTTGAACCCACGATTCCAACAATACCACACATGTCCTAATCCTCGATTTTTCGACATTAACTGGCGCTAGAGCGCGCCAGATAAGAAACTAGATGTTGCTTGTAAATGCTCGAAGAACGGCGCAATGATTCGACTAAATTCCGGAACCAATTGCGAATTCTTCCACCACTCAGAACTTGGGAATGCAGTAAACGCATCCATGAAAAACAACACTGCAGAAACAATCAAAACACCACGTAAGCCACCAAAGACGACACCGAGGATTCTGTCTGTACCTGACAGGCCTGTTTTCTGAACTAGCTGACCGATGACATAGTTAACTAAGGCACCAACAACTAACGTTGCAACAAACAATGCTGCTATCGCAGTTCCGTTTCGAAACATCTCATCTTCGATATTGGTGAAGTACATCGCTAATTTAGCGTAGTACTGGCTAGCAATAAAAAATGCTCCAAACCAAATAACAAGTGACAACGCTTCTTTAGCGAAACCGCGAACTAAACTGATCACGGCAGAGAAGCCGATCACGCCTAAAATGACAAAATCTAACCAATTCATGAATTCTTCATCTTAAGTTGGCGCGCATTTTAACAGAAAAAATGCTGACGCAAACGTTTTCTTATGGATTTAACGGTTTAAATTTGAGCAATTGGCCTTTTGAACCCGTAATTTTTTCTAATTCCTTAATTTGTCGCTCAAGTTTGGATTTAGAGACATCCGGGCCAATAATTACTCGCGTAAAAGTTTTTTCTTGCTTGGTGTGAGCCTGATAACCACGCTTTTGCAAATCCTTAACAACGTTTTTTGCGTTGTCAGCATTCTTCAAAGCCATCAATTGAATAATCCAAGCACTGTCTTGGTATTCATTTTTTTCCGGTACTGGCTTAACCACGACTGCCACTTTGTCTGCTTCTTTATCATTAGAAGAAGACGCAGTTTGCGTGTTTGAATTATCAGTACGACCACTTTCAACCACTTGCTCAACCGGAGAATCTGGTAGCGCTATCTGATCTTCAACGGGATCGAGTACTTCAAACACTTCAACATTACTATCAAGCTCAGGCTTAATTGGAATGCTTGCAAACTCTTCTTTGTAGTGGAGCTTCTTACCATCTAGTACATCGGGCAATACAATCACGCCAATGGCCACTAAAATGATGGTGCCGACTAACCGGCTTTGGAATTTACTTGCCATTTAGTTTCCTTTTTTCTGCCAATGCTCCAACACTTCACCCACGGTATGGAAAGAACCGACAACCAACACAACATCGTCACCTTTAACAGAAGCTAAAGCCGCTTCAAACGCTGTGACAGGGTTTGAATGCTGCTCTACGCCTTCGGGTAGGCTTTGACACAATTCAGCAGCTGTCGCTGCGCGTGGCCCTTGCAATGAAGCTGGATACCAATGAGTTGTGATTGGCGCTAATACTTCCAATGTCGCTGGAATATCTTTGTCATGAAGCATGGCGACTACAACGTGTAAATTTTTACCTGCATACTTCTTCGTAACTTGCTGCGCAAAGTATTCAGCGGAATGCGGGTTGTGCGCCACATCCAGCACAATCACGGGTTGTTCGCTAATTTGCTGCATACGCCCTGGAAGCTGCGCATTCTTCATGCCGTTAACCACGTTCACGTCGCTAATACTAAGCTCTGATGTGCCCAATGCCATCAACGCTGTTGCAGCGTTAGGTAACGGCAGGCTTGGAATAGGTAGCGATTCTAGTTGGAATGCACCACTGCGCCAGTTCCACGTATCACCGTCAACATCATAAGTGTATTGAATACCGACTTGGTAGAACTCAGCCTTAATGTCATCAGCGTGCGCTGCAACCGTAGCCGGTGGCTTGGGTTGACCACAGATAGCGGGTTTACCGCTACGATAAATGCCCGCTTTCTCAAAACCAATCACATTGATGTCATCACCTAGCCAGTCAACATGGTCGACAGCCAAACTAGTAATCACAGAAACATCATGCTCAACGATATTGGTCGCGTCTAAACGCCCGCCTAAACCCACTTCTAAAAGCACAACATCAACCGCTTCAGTTTGAAATGCACGTAACGCCGCTAAAGTGCCATATTCGAAAAAACTCAGGCTGATTTCGCCACGCTCTTTCTCAATGAAATCGAAAGACTGAACCATCTTTTCATCAGATAGATCTTGGCCGTTGATACGAACACGTTCGTTATAGCGAATTAAGTGAGGAGAGCTGTAGACACCAACTGAGTAACCAGCGTCCAATAGAATCGCTTCCATCAGTGCACATGTTGAGCCTTTGCCATTGGTTCCGGCAACAGTAATAACATGTTGAGCAGGTTTGGTGAGGTTTGCCTTAGAGGCGACGGCTTGAACTCGGTCTAATCCAAGATCAATAGCGGTTGTGTGGATGTTTGATAAATAATCAAGCCACATCTCCAAAGAGGATGTGGCTTGAGGAATAGGTTGTTGACTCATCTAACTCATAACCATAATTAAGTTGGTTTGTTAGAAGGTACTTTACCCTTTTTCTGGCGCTTCTGGTACTTCATAAGTAGCTTCATTCGGTGAATCGTTCACAGAAACTACTAATGGTGAAGGCTGGTTGGTCATTTTAGCAACAAGGCTTGCAACGCGCTGACGCATCTCACGACGGTCAACGATCATGTCGATAGCACCGTGGTCTAGTAGGAACTCACTGCGTTGGAAACCTTCAGGAAGGTCTTCACGTACCGTTTGTTCGATTACACGACGTCCAGCAAAACCGATCAGTGCTTTTGGCTCACCAATGTTGATATCGCCAAGCATTGCCAAACTTGCAGAAACACCACCCATTGTTGGATCAGTCATAACTGAAACAAACGGTAGGCCTTTCGCAGATAAACGCTCAAGCGCAGCACTGGTTTTCGCCATTTGCATTAGAGACATCAATGCCTCTTGCATACGAGCACCACCACTTGCAGAGAAACACACTAAACCACAGTTGTTCTCGATAGCAGCATCTACCGCTTTCACGAAACGAGCACCAACAACAGAACCCATTGAGCCGCCCATGAATGAGAATTCAAAAGCACACGCTACGATAGGTAAACCCAATAGTTCGCCTTTCATTGCAACTAATGCGTCTGTTTCACCACTGTTCTTTTGAGCAGCAGAGATACGTTCTTTGTAACGCTTAGAGTCTTTAAACTTCAGCTTGTCTTGTGGCTCAAGATCAGCACCTAGTTCAACACGCTCACCTTTGTCTAGGAATGTATCCAGACGACGACGTGCTTTCATGCGCATGTGATGGTCACATTTTGGACATACTTCTAGGTTACGCTCTAGTTCAGCATGGTACAGAACCTGCTCACAAGAAGTACATTTAGTCCAAACACCCTCAGGGATAGACGCTTTACGAGATGTTACGATGTTGCTTTTTTCTAAAATCTTTTCAAGCCAACTCATGGAAGACCTTTTTGTTTCGATTCTTCCGCTTGATTGCGAAAGAAATAAATTTGGGAATTATGCGTGGGAATTAAAGCACATAAAACAGCGACTGTAGATAAAAAACTGGTTGTACCTATTTTCTGGGACTATCTTACGCACTAAACCGTAATAATTTTTGAACCTAAGTCTCACATTTAGTTCAAATTATCCGGTAAAAATAGAGGACCAATTGGCTCTCGTGGTAGCTCAAAATGTTCAGGATAATCAACATCCACCAGATACAAACCTTCCGCTTTTGCAGTTGCGCCGGCTACTTTTCGATCTTTAGCTTCTAAAAGCCACTGGATCCACTCTGGTTTCTGCTCACCTTTACCTACGACAATAAGGCTACCCGTAATATTCCTCACCATGTGGTGAACAAAGGCATTCGCTTTAATATCGATCACAATGTAGTGTCCATGACGAGTCACGTTCAAGTGAATCATGTTTCTCCATGGGCTACGAGATTGACAATGTGTTGCCCTAAACGAAGTGAAGTCATTCTCACCAAGTAAGTACTGACCCGCTTCATGCATTTTTTTCTCATCAAGATGACCATGATAATGGCTCACACCTGAATTCAAAATGCCTGGGCGTAGTGCATGGTTAAAGATAATGTAGCGATAACGGCGGGCAGTAGCCGAGAAACGAGCATGGAAATCCTCATTCACTTCTGTCGCCCAACGAACCGCAATATCTTTTGGCATGTTGGCATTCGCGCCCATTGTCCATGCCACCATTTTACGATCGACATTAGTTTCAAAGTGAACGACTTGTCCCGTACCGTGAACACCGGCATCTGTACGACCTGCGCACATAACTTCTACAGGGTGATTCGCGACAACTGAAAGAGCCTTTTCCAATTCTTCTTGGACACTTTTCACGTCTCGTTGGCGTTGCCAACCAAAGTAGTGGGTACCGTTATATTCAATACCTAAAGCAATTTTCATGTTCTTGTTCTCTTTGAAAATGGGCGAGAAGTATATACGGAAATCAGTGCTAGCCCAAATAGGATGGGGCTAAAACTTTAATAAACAATCAGCATCGACCGAGACGATGCTTTTGAAAAACCAAATCAAGCAATAGTGCTCTGCATCGCCTTAAAATAAAGGGTAGCCAACGCTACCCTTTCTGATTTGTAAATTTATCGACCGTTTAACGTATCGATAAGATTTTTTGCCTCTCGACGAATATCATCGCTGCCATCAACGATTGCCTCTTCTAGAAGCTTAATTGCCCCTTGCGAGTCACTCATCTCGATGTAGATTTTGGCCAAATCAAGCTTACCCGCAGCTTCTGCATTGCTGTCGACATCATAATTGCCAATATCACCGATAACATCAGGGAATTCGTTAAGACCCACATCCAGTTTAAGCTCTTCATCGTCTGGATTAATGACTTCTTCACCTTCTTGCTCGACTTGAGCCATTAGCTCATCAATCGTCATGTACTGCTTATCACGACTGTTGCCTGATTCGGTTAGATTGTCTTGTTCAGCCCAATTCTCTTCTTTGATTTTCGGTTCAGCTTGCTGCTCAGCCGATGCCCAAATCTCTTGTTGGTCATCAGGCACATCATTATGCATGCTCGATTGTTGTTCTGGCGCTAGGTTAAAGCCTTTCCAGTCTTCGCCGCCGACTTCAAGCATGGCGTCAATATCTAGCCCTGCGCTATCAATCGAAGTTGCGTCCAATGGCTTATCGAACATGTTGTCGACAGAGTCTTGAACATCTTCAGAAAGCAACTCAGCTAATGCTGTCTCATCAAAGTCATCAAAGCCTTCTAGTGGCTCGTCTTGAACCGCTGCAGACGTTGAGTTTGGCTCTGAAGCCGCGCTCAGTGATTGTTCTGGCTGTGCAAAACCAGCCGGTTCAGAGTCTTCTGCATTCGAGAAATCATCAGCCTGACTGTAGCTCTGCGGATTTGAGAACAGATCATGCAACGCATCTTGCTCTTCTCCTTGTGGGCTGAAAGAAGTCAGTGGTGTTGGCTTCTCTGCAAACGCATCGGAGATCGCTTCGTCTTCACCGTATTCCGGTAAATCAAACTCATCAAACTCTACGCCTTGGTCTTCCGCTACCGGCTCAGCATTGCTTTGCTCAATATCATCTAAAACAGAGTCCGCTTTTGCGCTTTCTTCATCGTACTCAGGAAGATCAAGGTCATCGAACTCGAACTTCTCTGTGTCAGGCGCTAAGTCTTGCTCTAACTGTGCTTCATCTGGTTCACTCACCACTTCCGCTAACGCATCGTCTTCACCAAACTCTGGTAGTTCGAAGTCATCAAGCGAGAATTCTTCTTCGCTTTCTGGTTGCGCAGTTTCAGCCTGTGGTGCAGCATCTAGTTGAGGCTCAGCGGTTGGTTGCGATTCAACACTTGGTTGAGAATCAATAGCAGGCGTTGCTGGCTCTGGTGTTGATTCAGCATCAGCTTCCGCTAGTGCGTCTTCTTCACTAAACTCTGGTAACTCGAAATCATCAAACGAAAACTCTTCGTCGTCTTGCCCCTGAGCTTTAACTTGGGCTTCAGTTTGAGGTTCAACACTTGGTTGAGCATCAATAGCTGGCGTTACTGGTTCTGGTGTTGATTCAGCATCGGCTTCCGCTAGTGCGTCTTCTTCACCAAACTCTGGTAGCTCAAAATCATCAAACGAGAACTCTTCGTCGTCTTGCTCTTTAGCTTCAGCTTCAACAGCAGGCAATACTGATTCTGGTGTTGATTCAGCATCAGCTTCCGCTAGTGCGTCTTCTTCACCAAACTCAGGCAGTTCGAAGTCATCAAACGAGAATTCGTCTTCGCCTTCTTGTCCTAGAACTTCAGCTTGTTCTGCTACTTCCGCTTGTGGTGTAGCTTCAACTTGCGGTTCAGCGACTGGTGTCACTAGCTCTGGTGTTACGTCAGTTTCCGCTAATGCTTCTGGTTCAGACGCCTCGTCTTCAATCAGCCAATCGTCGTCTTGTGGTACGCCGAATTCATTTGGAATGATCTCTGGCATATTTGCAGCTCGAACTGGCTCTGGCTCTGGCTCTGGCTCTGGCTCTGGCTCTGGCAAGGATTCAACGACATCTTCAAATTCGTCGCTACCTTGAATTTTAGGCTCAAAGTCAAAATCAGAGTCAATGTTCGCTGGCGACTCTACATCGTCGATGGCTTCAGCTAACCAGTCTTCAACCGTTTCTTCTTCATCTTCAGAGATATCGTTCAAAGACGATGGCGAAGCTTGCTCTTGTACGTCGGCTTCTTTTGGTTCTGGTTGTTGTTGTGCGGTTCCTTCTTGAACTCGCTCTTCAAAATCTGGTTTGTTAAAATCAGAATTCTCAGATAACAGCGAGTCGATATCCAGTTCATCATCTTCAACCGATGATGCGGTTTCTTCCGCTGATACTTCGTCGCTGTCTAAAAGAGACGCTTGCTCTGGTTCAACCGTATTGTCAATTGATGGTTCAACAGGCTCTTCTATTGCTGGCAACAAATCATTGTCATCAAAAGTCATTAACTCATCAATCAATGCTTCATCTGTTGTTTCTAGCGAGTCATCAAGCAAAGCATCCGTTGCTGGTGCGACACCGAACAAATCATCGATAAAACCATCACGATTAAAGGCTTCATCATTTTCTGGCTTAATGTCAGAACTTTCTTGAGTCATTTCAGAATCTAACGATTCATCAGTAACGACTTCAGGTTGTGGTGTTTCACTAATGTCCGATGCTTGCTCAGGCTCAACTTCGGATGTTTCAGAGGTTAACGAAGTAAGCTCAACGTCAGAGTTATTTGCAGGATCATCGTTAGCGTTGTCAAAACCAAAGGCTGCGTCTAACTCTTTATCAAATGTCTTATCTTCAGATTCAAGCTCGTCTTCAATGCCACTTGTCAATAAGTCATCAAACGGGTCTAGAGATTCTGATTTTGGTGCATCCGCTGAAAGCTCATCATCTGACAACTCACTATCAAGGAAATCATCCAATAAGTCGGTACTTTCGGCGTCGAGTTCGAAATCATCGTCGTCAGAGTCACCTATTAATTCATCCAAGGTTTCCGTGCTGTCTTCTGCGATGTTGAGGTCATCATCGGTCGATAAACCAGAAAGCTCTTCAAGCTCAGACAGAGAATCAAAGCCAAGAGGTTCGCTTTCAGACTCATCATCCGAATCGTCCCCTAGCATCTCATCAAGAAGGTCTGTCGAGTTACTTAGGTCTACGTCATCGCCTGCCAGTTGCTCATCAAGCAGGTCAACGCTGTCTTGAGGTTCTTCATCTACGATTGGCTTATCGAACTGAGACAGAATGTTTTCGATATCATCGTCAGACGCCAAACCATTGTTTAGGTTAGTGGCAATCTCATCGTCGCTATCGAGGTTGAAAGGGTCATTCGCTTGATCGTTCTGAGCGGCAACCTGGGCAAAGATGTCATCAATATCATCATTCGCTGTCGGTGAAGCGGGCTCAGGGGACTGCTGTTCAGAGATTAGAGCATCAATATCAAAGTCGTCATTGCTCAAATCAGCAGGCTTAGTCTCACTTTGTTGCTCAGAGATAAGCGCATCGATGTCAAAATCATCACTTGCTGGTGTTTCAGTGTTAGAAGGCGAATCACTTTGCTCTTCCGAAATCAGAGCATCGATATCGAAGCTGTCATCATCTTCGTCATCAAGAGCAAACAGATCATCTAATAAAGATTGGTCTAGCTCGTTGGAACCGAGATCTTCAGTTTCAGACTCTTGAGATAGTAAAGCTTCAATGTCATCCGCAGACATTGCGTTATCATCAGAAAGGTCGAAGTCGACATCATCAGTATCGACGGCACTTTCCGCTGTTTTGTCTAGCGCACGCTCCATCTCTTCAAGGCCAAGCGCTTTCTCTTCACCATTAACACTAATGCCGTTGCTGCTGTCTAAATCTAGATCGTCGAAGTTGGTGTCTAAATCACCGTTTTCGCCAATGCTGGCGAACGGGTCATCGTCTTCACCATCTAGATTAAAATCGAGATCAGATTCATCTAAGCCGGCAAAGATATCGTCTTCCTCAGCTAGCGCTTGATCGTCAAACAACTTGTTGGCGTCATCTTCCGTACCAAACAAGTCATCGTCTAAAGACAGCTCGTTAAGGTCATCCATCTCGTCGCCCAATGTAATAGGCGCAACGGTGCTTGGTTCTGGCTGAATCGGTTGCTCTTGAGCAGTTTGCTGTTGCTCATCATTTTTAGAACGACGGCCTAACAGCATCACAACGATCAAACCAATTAGCAGTCCTGGAATAATCGCCAGAGCCGCTACTAACCAACCATTCGATAACAGTTCGTCCAGTGCACTTGGTGCCATTTTTTCAATTTCGGCGTTCTTTCTGCGCTCTTCATCAAGCAGTTTTTCCACTTCGCTACGAATGCGATCTTCATCGCTGAGCTCAGTTTTTAGCTCATCAACTTCCGATTGAACATTCGATAACATCAAACGAAGTTGGTGGTTTTTCTCTTCAAGTGACAGGAGTTCAGTTTCTGAAAGCTCTAGCTGCTTCTCTAACTTGTTCATCTCTTGGGTTGGAGCAGATGGATCTAGAGATGATTGAGTTGGAGACAATGGCTTTTTAGCGGTTTCAGTAGTGCTTACTTGCTTAGCAGGAGCAACATTTTTTGCATCAGAACTCGGCGCTTTGGGTTTTGAAGCGACAGGCTTACTTGCAGGAGCATCAAGCTTAGCAAGATGTGAGTTCATGATGTTGATAGCTTGCTGCGTCGAGCTTGCACGTGCTTGCTCTAAAGAAGGCACTCGTAAATTACTGGCAGGCAGCAGGCTATGGATATTCTGGTTTTCAAACGCTTGTGGGTTTAAGCGATAAATAGCCAACAGGGTTTGTTGGACTGACACGGAGTTATCAGGGCGTAACTTTGAAGCAATAGACCACAATGTTTCTGAGCCGCGAGTAGGACCATAGAAACGTGAAGGCTCAGCGCTATTCGATTGCGCTCTTTGAAGAGGTTCTGAAAACGTAGGCGCTGATTGTATCTGACCATTAGGTCCTACAACTCGAATGGAATCTGCACGAACAACGGAAATCTGAGTCGCAATGATAAAGGCAAAAGGCATTAACCACGGCTTGAAAATTTGAAACATAAAAGGCTCAGCTAGGTGCTTAAATTCGGAAAAGTGATGATCTATTAAATATATCGGATAAATGACGTAAAACTATAGAGATGAAAACAAAAAATGTGTTGCAGCAACAATATTCGCAGCAATTTCACACAATTTGACTAACAATATTTTTAATCGATTAAAAAAGCCCCACTAAAGAGTGAGGCTTGTTTATCAAAGCAATAAAGCTTAGAAGTAATCGCGAATCAGAACTTCAGCGATTTGAACTGCGTTTGTTGCTGCGCCTTTACGAACGTTATCAGCGACAACCCACATGTTCACGCCACTGTGATGGCTGATGTCGTTACGAATACGACCAACCATTACGTGGTCTTTACCACCTGCATCACGAACTTGAGTTGGGAAGTCTAGCGCTTGGAATACTTCAACACCTTCTGTGTTCTCTAGAAGCTGAACCACTTGTTCTGCACCGATTGGCGCGCGAGTTTCAATGTGCAGAGATTCTGCGTGACCATAGAATACTGGTACGCGAACACAAGTCGGGTTCACTGTGATTGAAGAGTCAGCAAAGATTTTTTGAGTTTCCCAAACCATCTTCATCTCTTCACGCGTGTAGCCGTTTTCTGTAAATTCATCGATTTGAGGAATACAGTTGAAAGCGATCTGCTGTGAGAACGCTGAATTTTCAGCTGGCATACCATTCAGAAGCTTAGCTGTTTGACCCGCTAGCTCATCGATACCTGGCTTACCTGCACCAGACACAGATTGGTAAGTTGAAACGTTAATACGCTCAAGACCCACTTCATCGTGAATTGGTTTCAGAGCGACTACCATTTGGATAGTCGAGCAGTTAGGGTTCGCGATGATGTTACGGTTACGGAACTCAGCAATTGCTTCAGGGTTCACTTCAGGCACAACCAGAGGAACATCGTATTCGTAACGGAAACGTGATGTGTTATCGATAACAACAACACCTTCATCAGCAGCAATTGGAGCCCAACGCTCTGAAAGCTCGCTACCTGCAGAGAAAAACGCAATATGTACTTGAGACCAATCGAAGTCTTCTACGTTTTGTACTTGTATTGTTTTGCCGTTAAAACGGGAAGTTTTGCCTTCACTACGTTCACTTGCTAGTAAGTGCATTTCACCGACAGGGAATTTACGCTCTTTAAGTACTTCAAGAATGGTTTCACCAACCGCACCAGTCGCACCTAAAATAGCAATATTAAATTCTTGGCTCATTGTTTCTCTCTTTTATAAAGTTGGCTTTACCATAAAACCGAGTTTAGATAACGGCGTTAAATTACAAGATTCGTCGCCCGTTAACTCGACTGCACTGTACTCTCTGCGGTCCCAATATTCTTTACGCATCTTGTCAAAAGAACCCGGCGTAGCGATATTGCGACGGAATAAGGCGTCGTCTTTGCGCACATCATAGATCAACTGAGTCAAATTGTGCAGTGTTGCTTCATCCCAAGCTCTATCTAATTTCATTTGAGGTACAGGCGCTGTCGGCAATAAGTCGCTTGCATACGCACGCTGTTCAGTACCTAAAAACTCACAATAACTATTGAAGATCATCGTGGTACCACGCGCTTTACCCTCTAAACCGTAGCCCGCTACGTGAGGAGTTGCAAAAGCGAGTAACGGAAGAAGCTCGAAGTCGACTTCAGGTTCAAATTCAAACACATCCAGAACCGCAGTGAAACCGTCGGCTTTTTGCAGGCGAGCTTTTAGCACTTGGTTATCAACCACAGGACCGCGAGCTGCATTAATCAGGATTTGATCAGCACGTAAGTTGTTCAGCACTTGCTCATTGATCAAGTGATGCGTTGGAAACTCACCTGTCTTAGTGATCGGTGTATGCAATGTAATAACGTCTGATTGCTCAAGCAGAGTCTCTAGCTCAGTAAATTCGCGAGTATCACCTTCTTGCTGTTTTAGAGGATCGTTCAGCAGAACTTTAATACCGATACCTTCTAGGCATTTCGCTAGGTAGCTGCCCACTTGACCACAACCGATAATACCGACCGTTTTGTCAAAAACCGAGAAGCCTTGTTGCTGCGCAAGCACCATCATCGCACTGAACGCGTACTCAGCAACACCCACCTTGTTACAGCCAGGCGCCGCAGTAAAGAAGATGCCACGCTCTTTCATCAATTCTTGGTCAACATGATCCATACCAGCCGTCGCAGTACCGACAAACTTCAGCTTATTGGCTTTGCTGATCAATGACTCGTTTACCTTAGTAACAGAGCGAATCATCAATGCGTCTACGTCAACCAGATCGTCCGCAGTTAATGTGCGACCAGACTTCATTGTCACTTCCCCTAGCTGGCTAAATAGCGCTTCAGCGTAAGGCATATTTTCGTCGATTAAGATTTTCATTTGGCGAGTACTTTTGTTGGGGTCTATCGACCTAAATGTGAATTGAAATGATTGTGCAAAATTCCACACACGGTGTCGAGTAGCAATTGGAATACATTATGATTAAAGGCTTGTTGAGATGAGGATTAACTACCCTAATCTGATTTTATTATCCAAGCCTAAAACGAAAAATGCCCGATTGAATAAACAATCGGGCAAACATCCAGAACAAAAGGATCCTATCTCGCTCTCCAGGAGACAGAGTCTTGCGTCTGTTCAACCAGTACTAACCAAGGTCAGTACTGGTCAAGCTCTGGAAACCTTTCAATTTCTAAACCCAGATTTAAAAACTATGTTTAAAAAACACGTTTACCAACCTGCGTCTAAAAACTTTGTTCTGATGGTCATTATTACTGGGTGACCTGTGCGTGTTGAATCTGCACTAGCGCAACCCTTTAACGATTAACCTTGTCTCTGTAACTCAAGCCTAAGTTAAGCTTGGTACTTTTTGATTACTAGCGTTGCGTTCGTACCGCCGAAACCAAAGCTGTTAGACATAACCGTTGTTAGCTCTTGATCACGAGCTTCAGTTACGATGTCTAGGCCAGCAGCAGCTTCGTCTAGGTTCGAAACGTTAATGCTTGGAGCGATAAAGCCGTTATCTAGCATTAGCGTTGAGTAAATTGCTTCGTGTACGCCAGCAGCACCTAGAGCATGACCTGTCATCGCTTTAGTTGCAGAAATTGCTGGGCTGTTACCACCGCCATTACCTTGAGAGAAAACTTCTTGGATAGCACCAAGCTCTTTCACGTCGCCAACTGGAGTTGAAGTACCGTGAGTGTTCACGTAGTCAACGCCATCAACGTTTTGCATTGCCATCTTCATACAACGAACCGCACCTTCACCAGAAGGAGCAACCATGTCGTAGCCATCTGAAGTTGCGCCGTAGCCTACGATTTCACCGTAGATTTTTGCGCCACGAGCAACAGCGTACTCAAGCTCTTCGATAACTAGCATGCCGCCGCCACCAGAGATAACGAAACCATCACGGTCTGCATCGTAGGTACGAGAAGCCAGTTCTGGTGTGTCGTTGTACTTAGTAGAAAGTGCGCCCATTGCGTCGAACATCATAGTCAGAGACCAATCCAGTTCTTCACCGCCACCAGCGAATACAACGTCTTGCTTACCAAGTTGGATAAGCTCCATTGCGTGACCAATACAGTGTGCAGATGTCGCACATGCAGAGCTCATAGAGTAGTTCACACCACGGATTTTGAAAGGAGTTGCTAGACAAGCAGAAACAGTAGAAGCCATTGTACGTGGCACCATATATGGACCAACGCGCTTCACGCCTTTCTCACGAATGATGTCTACCGCGTTTACTTGGTTTAGAGATGAAGCACCACCAGAACCCGCAACGATACCCGTGCGGTCATTAGATACTTGATCTTCAGTTAAACCAGAATCAGCAATTGCTTGCTCCATTGAAAGATAAGCGAATGCCGCTGCATCACCCATAAAGCGCATTTTTTTGCGATCGATATGGTCAGCAGGGTTCATTTTTAGGTTACCCCAAACTTGAGAGCGCAAGCCATTTTCCTTGAACTGCTCTGAAGCGGTAATACCAGATTTACCCTCTTTCAGTGATGCTAAAACTTCTTCGACGTTGTTACCGATACTTGAAACAATACCCATACCGGTGATTACGACTCGTTTCATGTGACATTCCTATAATTCTAAATTCAGCTAGATGATAACTAAGAAGCCTAACAAAAGTGGTCAGCTTTCCTAGAAATTCGTACAATCCCTACCAACATATCGCTTCAAATCACAAAATGATAGATTTTATGACTTCAATTACTAATGCAGAACTGGAATGGAATGAGTCTGGCACGCCAGTTTCAGACCAATTTGACGACGTTTACTTCTCTAATGTTAACGGTTTAGAAGAAACTCGCTACGTCTTTTTAAAGCAAAACCACCTTCCAGCGCGTTGGCTTGAACATGAACAACGCCGCTTTGTGATTGCTGAAACCGGCTTTGGCACAGGTTTGAACTTTCTTGCAGTTTGGCAATGGTTCGATGCTTTTCTTAAAGATAACCCACAAGCGATGACCAAAGAGTTACATTTCATCAGTTTTGAAAAATATCCTTTAAATAAAGAGGATCTCATCAAAGCACACCAATCGTGGCCAGAATTAGCCAAGTATGCGACGCAACTCCAAGAACACTACCCTATCGCTCTACCTGAATGTCACCGCATTGTGCTGGGCGACGGTGCAATCACGCTTGATTTGTGGTTTGGCGATATTAAAGATTGCATGCCTAACGTACCAACCCCACATGAAGGTTTGGTTGATGCTTGGTTCTTAGACGGTTTTGCTCCGAGCAAGAACCCAGAGATGTGGAATCAAAACCTATTCAACGGCATGTCCAAGCTCGCTAAGCAAGATTGTAGTTGCGCCACTTTCACCGCTGCTGGCTTTGTTCGTCGCGGGTTGATTGAAGCTGGCTTTCAGATGAAGAAGGTTAAAGGCTTTGGTACTAAGCGAGAAATGATCGCCGGCCGACTTGGCGAAAAGCACGCTCACACCAACATCAAACCTTGGTATGGCCTCGCTCAACACACTGAATCCCAAGACATTGCGATCATTGGTGGTGGTGTCGCCAGTGCTGCATTAGCCAAAACGCTAAGCCGTCGTGGTAAAAACATCACCCTTTATTGTGAACATCCACAAGCTGCGGGCAATGCCTCAGGTAACAACCAAGGTGCGATTTACCCGTTGTTGAGTGAAGTGACTTCGAACGTGTCTCGTGTGTTTGGCCCAGGATTACTGTTTGCTCGTCAATTTATTAATCAAGCGGCGCAGTCTGTCCAATTTGATCACAGCTGGTGTGGCGTGAACATCTTGATGTGGGATCAAGGCTCCACTAAAAAGCTCAACCGCATGTTGGAAGGCAACTTCCACACCGACCTGATTCAGCGTTTATCGCCAGAGCAAGCCAACGAAAAGATTGGCTTACCGGTCGATAAAGAAAGTGTTTACTTTCCGTTGGGCGGCTGGTTAAGCCCTCTTCAACTGACTCAAGGCTTGATTGGCAAGTTAGAAGAGAACAACCAAGTAAGCGCGCACTATCAACATCAAGTAACGCAACTTGAGTGGATCGAAGTTGAACAACAATGGTTACTGACGATTGAGACACCTCAAGGTGAGATTCAAACCAAGCACGACCAAGTAGTTGTCGCGAACGGACACAAGTTCACTCAGTTTGAACAAACTCAGCCAGTACCACTGACTCCGGTTAAAGGCCAAGTGAGCCATATTCCGACCACGGAAAATCTCAGCCAGCTAAAAACCGTGTTGTGCTTTGATGGCTACTTAACGCCACAAAACCCAAACAATGGACACCACTGTATTGGTGCGAACTACGACAAGACCAATATCGACCAAGAATTTGATATTGAGGTTCAGCAGCACAACGGCGAGCGCCTACATGGCTCGCTACCAGACCAAGCATGGACAAAAGATGTCAACACCAGTGACAACTTAGCGCGCCAAGGTATCCGTAGCGTAAGCCGCGACCACTTACCGTTTGTCGGAAACGTTGGTGACTTTGAAGCCATTAAGGAGCAGTACCAAGATCTACACTACTTCAACCCACAGCGTGACTCGGTTAATGATGTTGAAACGGTGACAAGCTTCCCTAACCTATACTGTTTTATCGGATTAGGCTCACGTGGCTTGAGCTCTGCGCCATTATTGGCTGAAGTGTTAGCATCACAAATTTGTGGCGATCCGCTTCCCTTACCTGTCGATGTGCTTGAAGCGATTCACCCAAGCAGAATGTGGATTAGAAGGTTACGTAAAGGCAAAGCGTTAACAGAAGGTTGGGTTTCAACGAAACAAGCCAGTGCGGAATAGTCGATTCTAGACTAGGTCTAAATATTCAAATAAGTATTGGGCCTTGTTGATCTTACGAGCTGATTTTTGCAACGAAAGGCCAACATGACCTAGTACGACCCACAAAAAGCCCGAGCATTTCTCAATGCTCGGGCTTTGTTTTTCTAATCTTGTCTACGTCGCTGTTTATTGCTTTTCAGCGGCTCGTAACTTTACATCAGCTTGCTACTTTGCAGCTATTCGCTTTACTTTCCGCCTTTACAGCTTAGCAATCGCGTCTTTAATTTGAGCGGCAATCTCTTCGTTGCTGATTGAACCCGACTCAAAATCAAAGTTATCGTAGAAGCTAGGTACTGACAACGATGCTTTAACGTTACCACCAAAGTACGGAGCCGAACCCGTCGCCGCGCCAAGTACTGTTTGCGCGCCACCTGGGCCTGGTGATGTCGCTAGGTAAACCGCAGGCTTCTCACCAAACACTGAGCGCTCAATGCGTGTCGCCCAATCAAATAGGTTTTTGTACGCTGCTGGGTAGTGACCATTGTGTTCTGCGAACGAGATAACAAACGCATCCGCTTCGGCTAGATCACGCAAGAATGCTTGCGCACCTTCTGCTTGGCCGATCTCTTTTTCAGTGTCTTCACTGAACATAGGAACGTTGTAATCGTTAATGTTTAGAACTTTAACTTCAGCACCTTCAATCAAGTTAGCTGCGTAAGTTGCTAGAGTTTTATTGATAGAGGTAGAGCTTGTGCTTGCGCCAAATGCGATAACTTTCATGATGTGACCTTTTCTGTAATTCCGTTAAGTGGGATTAGAATAACGTAGTCAGAAAATGGAACCATCACAAGGATTGAACGGACTCATTCAAAAATTTCGAATGAGTCTCAAACTATTCACTGCTCAGTAAAAGAGGAAAGGAAGGGACTGAGCGGATAATGATAAATAACCAGCGATTAAGCTTGGTTTTGCAGTTCAACCCATAGGTCATTAACGATAGTGCGGTCTGCAGGTGTGAGTTCAGAGCGAGCGTCATCTAGGCTCTTTTCGATGCGTGCTTTAACTTCTGCTACGTCTTCAATGCCTTCTTCTTCACATGAAGCCACTGACAGAGAAATATGACCACGTAAGTAACCACCAGCAAACAGTTCGTCGTCTGATGCGTTTTCAATGCGAGCATCAATTACTTCAAGTAGTTTTTCTTCAAATTCGATAATCATAATATTCTCTTATTTCACAATAAATTGGCTAATACATAAAGGTTCTACATCGTAGAAGCTGCGTAATGCTTCAGAGAGCATTTTCACGCGAGGCGGAAAGCCCACTTCAAAGATACCCATAACTTCGCTATGTACTTTATTCATAAAGGCCAAACGATCTGGCTCAAAATCGCCGTGTAGATTGTCACAGCTGACATTAAAAGGAAAGCCTGCGCTCATCGCAATAATCCATTCATACGCTTGTGGGCGAATTTCTACTTTTTCAAACTCAGCTTGAACCGATTCCGTTCGACCATCAGGTTCATACCAATAGCCAAAATCTTCCAGTAAACGACGCTCAGGCCCAGCAACGCACCAGTGTGCGATCTCATGGAGTGCAGAGGCGTAAAAGCCACGTGCGAACACGATTCGATGGTGTGGGATAGTATCATCAGCAGGCAAATAGATCGGCTCATCAGCCCCTAGCTCTAGTTTGGTATTAAAGCTTTCAAAAAAGGTCTGATTGAAGATATCGATAATGTCTGAATATTGGTGTGTCATAAAATCAAATTTAAGTAAAAAGAACTGGGGCATTTTGCGTTTTTTTAAGCGCTCGGTAAAGCCCTATCAAGCGTAATGACATCAGGTTCGCCATTATACTTTACGGTGACAATCGATTGCCATTCCCAGATTACACCACTTTAAGGTGAATGATTAGTTTAGCTAATCTGAAATGCCCATTCACGGTACAAATATTCATTCGTCAACAAGCATTTTTACTACTACACTCGCGCTTCATTTTTATATCCCTAAGGCCTATAAGACTCAAATTTATAGACCTAAATTATAGAGCTACAGCAATGCTACTAAGTGTTTTGTATATCATTGGCATCACGGCAGAAGCCATGACCGGCGCTCTCAGTGCTGGCAAACAAAAAATGGATTGGTTTGGTGTAATGTTGGTTGCGAGTGCAACGGCAATTGGCGGCGGTACGGTGCGAGATATATTACTTGGCCATTACCCTTTAGGTTGGGTTGAAAACCCTCAGTATCTGGCAATCACCTGTATCGCAGGTGTTATTACAACCGGACTGGCTAAATGGGTTATCAAGCTAAAAGGTTTATTTATTCGCTTGGATGCCTTAGGCCTAATTGTATTCAGTATCATTGGCACCAAAGTAGCGATGACCATGGGTCTGCACCCGATGATTTGCATGGTATCTGCACTGGTAACTGGTGTGTTTGGTGGTTTGTTACGTGACCTTATCTGTCGTCAAACACCATTGGTGTTACATGAAGAGCTGTATGCCTCTGTCGCACTTGTCGCTTCAGGTTTGTACCTAGGTTTGCTTGAGCTTGGCATCAACGACGTAACGGCGACGATTGTGACGCTTGTAGTTGGTTACTTGCTGCGCATGGCGGCTGTAAGATTCAAATGGCGTTTGCCTTCGTTCCAGCTTGATCCTGAAAGTTCAGTGCATTAATCGCTTGAGAGGCAGTATTGAGAGCGATCGTTAATATTGATGCTCGCTGACTGGGCGAACAGTCCTGCTAATGTGAAAAAGGGTTGCTTCATTACGAAGCAACCCTTTTTTGTTTTTATCAAATCAGTTTCAATTCTATTCTAAATAAAAAGAAGCAGAATTAGATTTGTGGTGTTTCAGTTGTCACACCAAAGTTCTGACCGCGATGACGTAGCAAGTGATCAAGCAGCACGATAGCCAGCATTGCTTCTGCAATAGGCACCGCACGGATACCAACACATGGATCGTGACGACCTTTCGTGATTAGCTGCGTTGCTTCACCATCTTTAGTGATTGTGTCACCAGGAACAGTGATGCTTGATGTTGGTTTAAGCGCGATGCTTGCCACAATATCTTGGCCAGTAGAGATACCACCTAAGATACCGCCAGCATGGTTGCTGCTGAAACCTTCTGGAGTTAATGGATCACGGTGTTCACTACCGCGTTGATTAACAACATCGAAGCCATCACCAATCTCAACACCTTTCACTGCGTTGATGCTCATTAGAGCATGCGCGATGTCTGCATCTAGACGATCAAAGATTGGCTCACCAAGGCCTACAGGCACTTTAGTCGCAACCACTTGAATCTTCGCACCGATCGAGTTGCCTTCTTTTAGCAAGTCACGAATCAGTTGGTCAAATTCCGGTACTTTGTCGGCATCTGGGCAGAAGAAAGCGTTGTTTTCAATCTCGTTCCAATCCACTTTATCAATTGAGATATCACCCATTTGAGAAAGGTAAGCTTGGATTTCAACACCAAATTCTTGTTTTAGGTATTTCTTCGCAATGGCACCTGCCGCTACACGCATTGCAGTTTCACGAGCTGAAGAACGACCACCACCTCGGTAATCACGCACACCGTACTTTTGATGATAGGTATAGTCAGCGTGTCCAGGGCGGAACTTGTCTTTAATTTCGGAATAGTCTTTAGAGCGTTGGTCTGTATTTTCAATCAATAGACCAATAGAAGTACCCGTAGTTTGGCCTTCAAATACACCTGATAAAATCTTTACTTCATCCGCTTCACGGCGAGCCGTTGTATAGCGAGAAGTACCGGGACGACGACGATCCAAATCTCTTTGAAGGTCTGCTTCGGTAATTTCTAATCCTGGTGGGCACCCATCTACGATACATCCTAGTGCGATACCGTGACTTTCTCCGAACGTGGTCACGCGGAAATGTTGTCCGATACTGTTTCCTGCCATTACTTCCTCTAAATCAGCTATTGAGCAGAAGGTTTGATTCCTAAACCCACTGGTGAACAGCTTTACTTGTCTATTCTTCGTGAATTCATAGTGGCTTTATTACCAAATGATGTAAACCCCAAAAAAGGAACAATTTTAACTTTCTATTACATAGGTCGAACGAAATGAATAAGAGAAGGAAATAAATAGTGGTTCAAAGAAGTTGTTTTTATGATGCCCAGATGACTAAAAGGAAAACACTTACCCTTTTGCTTTCTCCACACGCAACGATTAAGAAGGACAGCATAAACTCATGCCATTAAGCCCCTAACTGTCCTCAAGAGCAAAGATTTACTGGAGAACGTGCAATATCGTTTCTGCTCGATATACTGCAAACTGTAACTCTAGCATAAAGTCAGTCTACATTTATCGCAGAAATACTCACTATTAAATCAAGGTATTATATCTCATATGATCACCGCATCTTGATGGTTCCAGAGCTCAAGTCATATTTAAACAAGTGAATCCTGTTTTCTTTGATCAACCTTACTGCTATTTTCAACACTTCGATCGGTACAGTGAACCATTCTCTGGGCCGCTTATTCTTTCCTGACTTCATATTGATAGTGATATCCATTCTGTAGTCCTCCAGAAAAGCAAATAAGCATCGTTCTACAGCATTAACGGATATACCAGAAACCTTCACCTTATATACTGGTATGACATCAGCATAAAGATACGTCGATGATTTAGACGCATTATAAATGCGCCTATCAAGCGTTTGGGTCGTGTAGCCTATCTTCAGAGCATTTGAGAACTCAGGTCGAGTTGACTTCAATGCGTAGACGAGCCCTTCCGTATTAACCACGTGCGAACTTCACTGCTTTTGGATCAGCATGAGCCATTTTAGTAACAGAACGCATCAAAATGTTAGACTCCTGCCCATTATCGATAATCACCCGAACACGACGCTCAATACGACCATGTTCACGACGATGTTCTTCTTCAGATACGTTTGCGATATACATCATCTGGTCATTAATAATAAACCATGCACCGCTTTTAACTTCATTTTGGCGAATGCCATCTTCGACAATACGAATTTTATGAATAAGATTCATAGAAAGTTTTACTTTCATTGAGTCGAACAAATGCTTGAACTCAACATCGAACCCAGCACATTCAGTACGTGAACCGATGTCTTCAGCCGACTTACGCTTATGTGCATCGACAAATGATGTATCAAATAAACCATTTTCTTGCCCATCATTACCAAAGATATCACTAAACAATGGACTATTAATTACATCATCAATAGTGTCAAACCCATCCATAGCTTCCGCATGTTCGAGTAGAATTTCGTCATCATTACCTTCCGGGACAGGTTCCTGAACTTGCTCAAGTAAACCATGTATATCTAAATTCTTAACCGCAAAACGACGAGTGTCGTTGTTGAAAATTTCACTCAACTTTGAGGACAGCACGATCTCATGAATTGGTGCGTCATCAGCACCCGATGGTAGACGACCATGTGTTTCATAGAAATCACGAATTACTATAAATGCCGTATTTAATGCAGGAGTGGAAGTATCTTTGACTTCTGTTAGGACACCATGTGTATCAGCGGCATAAAGGTCACGAATCAATGCCAATATTTCGGTATCATCGTTGCTCACATTAGTTAAGCGCATGTGCTCTACCTCTTTTACTTTCAGCAAACGCAATTGCTTCTGCCATACGAACCTCTTTTTCACACTCAGAGTTTAACGACGGACGCGTACCTTTAGTATTAATCCACATTGCTGCTTTTTGGATTACATGCTTAAACTCGTCTGCACTCATAGAAACATTCACGCCAGCCACAAGGTTTTTGATTTGGTACAACATGTCCTTATTGATGTCCTTGGACATAACTTCGAATACGCTGCGGCCTTCGAATAGGTTTAATGGCTTTATTAGATTGATATCTAAATCCGCAACCTTGAACTTACGACCAGCAATGCTTACATATTTACGATCAATCTCACCCGTTTCTGACTTCAGTGGCTTGATTGCTAGGTTAACAAGTGTGTATTCAGAAACTACAGTAATCTCATCTTCGTCAAGATCAGGAAACTTTTCTGCAATTACTGATGGAATAAAACTAGTATTGTAATAATCCGCATCAATCTTATCGAACTGCATTTTTTTTGTTTCTTTACGCTGATATAACTCATTAATAATGTCACTCATATGCTCATCAATAATGCTTTTGGCGCGGTCAGTTTTTACTTCTGGTAGCCCCTTCAGTGGCAATGAAGGCTTAGGACCTTTGTCTATTATGATCGAAACGACTCCATCCTCTGGATCATCAAGATTGGCACCCGACTTTGGTTCTTCAGTATTTACTTTGGCAGTTTGAAAATTGAATGAAGATTCAAAAACATCTTCCATCAACAAGCAGCATGTAATCACCTTAAGCATATCATTTACTTCTGCCGCAGTTTCCTCTGGGGCATGAAGTGGATCGACCATTAAATTAACCCATTGAGCATGCGACTTATTAGACGAATCACGAGTACATCGACCAATAATTTGAATAATTTCAGTCGTAGAACGACGAACACCTACAGTTAATGCGTACTCACAAAAAGACCAATCAAAGCCCTCTTTGGCTGTACCTAATGCAATGATCCAGTCCACATCATCTACATGTTCAACTTTGCGCAGATACGATTGTAGGCGTTTACGATCTTCATTGACTAAGTCAGCAACACGAATTTCTGTACGACCTCGCGCATCTGGCTCATGAAGTTGAACTGTGATCATCTGGGTTGCTGAATCAATACTTTTGATGTAGCCAACTTTGTTAATAATGGCAAGAACTTCACCGTGCTTGTCACCTGTTGACTCTTTCGAATTCACGTTTGGAATGTGAATGATCGTTTTCTTCTCTGGGTGCAGTAACTCACGAATACTGTCTAAGTATGTGCCTTGATAAAAGTCATAACCAATGCCAAGCGTCTTCAGGTACTTGTAACCATTTAACTGCTCGTAATAGTTATATGTCACTTTCTTAAATCGGGCTTCGTATTCTGGTGAAAGGATATCTTCCGCATCACCACGAAAATAAGAACCTGTCATTGCCAAGATATGGCAATCAGATTCATCCATTAATCGCTGAAGTTGCGCACCAAGTACATTACTGTCTTTAGATGAGACATGATGGAATTCATCAATGGCAAGAAAACACTCGTTAAAATCTTCCGGCTGTAGTTGTGGGAATGCGTTACGCAAAGTCGAGTGAGAGCAAACTAAAACTTCGGCCTCAGACGACATGAACTCAATGAACTTCTTAACTTTAGAACCATCAGTACCTTCATCAGAACAAAGGTCATACTGAGTTTCAACTTTCCAGTCTGCGAAGAAGCCATGAGCCATTAGATCAGTATCAGAAAAAGAACCACCGATAGATGTCTCAGGAACACATACAATCGTCTTTTTAAGACCTTGATGATGCATTTTATCTAATGCCAAGAACATATTTGCACGTGACTTACCAGATGCTGGTGGTGACATCAGAAGAATGTACTGATTACTACGGGCAGAAAATGCTCGTTGCTGCATTTCGCGCATGCCACACTCATCCCATTTGACACTTGTGCCAGTCGATTGATACGAAAATTCTACTAAGTTTTGCATGTTATACTCTTAAAAGTTGTGCCATTTCAGTAAGTTCTTGAGTCACATTATCGAACACTTCCTGTGCTCTCAGTTTCTTTCCTTCTTGATGCATACTGATCATTTTGAATAGAATTGATACTCGATCTAGGTTTGCAGTAATGCGACGTTTACGGTCAGTTACTCTTAGGTAAAGGTTATCAATATAATCGTCCAACTCTGCATGTGCTTGCTTCAACTCGCAGTGCATGCTCTCTGGGTGATACATTATATCGAGTGACTCTACGGACATTGAGCGAGCACGAATGATGTTATTGGCGAACAGACCCAGTGTAGACTTATGCCCGTCAGTTAACTCCGGAACCGGAAAAGTGTTGTAGCACCGTTCATGTGAATAACCGATGAACTTATCGCTTTGCGCACCTACATTTTTTACCCACTCTTGGTGCATCCTCGACGACAACAGTGCGAACATCCAACGCTCGGGGTTGTATAAAACGTAATTAGATGCGTTAGAAACCGTTTCAGAGCCAACAGCAATCAATGGAATATGATTAAAAACTGTGCTAAAGCTCTTAGGAATCACAATTGACGGTGCATTTTGATAACTCGGATTATCAACGAATTGCTTAACCTCAGACGGCCCCATATCACTATCTAAAATCAAGCGCATACCAAGGCCACTCTTTGTATCTGCGATATCATTCATTAAGACACAGTATTCAATATCTTCACCGTACAAATTCTTAGAAGTCAGATATTGTTTGATGTATGTTTTAGATTCTGGATGCTTCTTGATTAGGTCATTCTTATCTTTCAATGAAAGTATCATGTTGTATGAACAATCACGCTTACACCCTTCGACAAGTGGAGGAAGACTGAACTGTGGTGTCTTTTCTTTTTCAACTCCAAAAGCACTAGACTCAAACAAATAAGCATTGATAGAGGACACTTTATGTGTACCTTCAGAAGACACTATAAACTTATCTTTAGAGCGATCTTCGCTCAAGCCAACAACCACAGCGTTGCGCATACCATCCCAATTGAAAGATTGACATGCAAATCGAATCTCAACCTCACCATCTAGAGCATCAACCCACATAGTATTAACTGAGTTGCCTTGACATACAGTATCACTAGCAGAAAATGCAAACTCCATATGATGCCCACTGATTTCGTCTGCACCACGTTGGATCCAGTCGTAAACATCATCGATATGCTCGTTAATTAGGTTGACTATGATGTAAGTTTCCAATTTTTTATCTGAAAATTGTTCCCACGAGCTCATTGCCATTGCATCATCGTTAACGATATTTGGAAGCGCTTGTAAGGGAAACAGGTGATAAGGGACACCAAGCTCCTTGTTAAATTTGATATTCATGTTGAAGTCAGTTAACCAAATCGAAAGTTTAGCCATTTGATGGACTACTGGATCATCTTGAACACCGCAGAAGTTATTCAAATCAATAAGTGACTTATAACCTTCAATGTATGCTGAACCACGATGTGATTTGATTTCCGACAAAACATCGAACTCAATTTCACGTAAGTCATTATATGCAAGAGGAAGAATCCCCGACCCACAATTCAAATCAACAACTCGAACATTAGCAAGTCTCGCAAGCAAACGGCCGTATGACTTCAGACGAATTTCTACTGCGTCATCATCTAAATCTAAAGCTTTAATGCGAGTAAACTCATTACGTAATTCTTCAATGATCATTGGATTGATAATACGCTTGATACTATCTTCTGACTCAATGCGTTTACTGAAATCAAAGCGCTCCTCGATATTCATAATAAGCGGGAACATATTGCCGAATATACGTGGATTAAGATGCTCCCAGTCTAGCTCTGCTAAACCAATAATATGGCGTCTCAACTCTCCTGAGATTACTGGTGAAAAGGCGTTACCTTTAAAAAGGCCACCATTTACATATGGTAAATGCGAGTATCGATTGACAGGCCGCGAATCAGGGTGAAGATCTAGCGTTATAAAAAATGCTCTCAATATAGAAGCCAAATCCGAGCCATCTTCGCGTGAGTTTTGAATCTCAGTTAAAAACAAATCATCTTCAAACAGGCCGAGATCCTCAGCGTACAAACAGAAAATTAGACGACACATGAATGAGCTAAGTTCAGAATCATTAGCTAACGGATTATCGACTCGAATCACGTCATATATTCTTGCTACACTCTGAATCACTCCATATTCTGCGATATACGCTTCAGGTATAACTGGAGGGCTAATCTTTGCTAATGGGAGAAAAAATTCCGTGGCTGAAGCCAGGTACCGAAGTTCAACAGAAATCGTATCCTCTGTATCCAAGTTGTATGCAACTAGCGTTTCCATATCAGTGAAAGCAACAAACATATGTTGCTTGTCACTCTTATTTGCACGTGATAGCCGGGATATTTCAGCATCTAATGAACTATACAGTGCACTTGGTTCGACACGCTTGATATGAAATGTGGTACGAGAGTAAAGTTCATCCTTTGAACGAATAAGCGCGCCAGATATACGACGTTTACTGCCGCCGAATGCATTCAAAAACTCTTCAAGAAAAGTAAATTCATTGTAGCTTATAGCTAGTTTACTTAAATTGTCATGCACTTGTTTGAAACTAATCTTACTCAAAATGAAACCCCAGCCCTCTTTACGGAACGCTGTTTTATCACCTTTTAGCACTTGAGTTCAAGAAATATTAAATAACCATTACAAATTATTTAGAAAACACCATTAAGCTGACATATGTTACAAGGCAACTAAAAGGCTCTAGCGGGTCAAGGATTGCCAAACTCTCGTAGATTAATGAAAAAGGTTCTGTGTTTATTCTCTGTGAATTGCCCCATCATAGACCTAACGAGGTTATTACCTTAAGCCTTACCACTGATAGGCGAGGCAGCTCATGCTTAATCAGTGTGTATAAGGGGAGAGTGTGACTAGAAATGCAAAAAACCCGACAACTCAGAGAGCTATCGGGTTTCTTTAAATAATGGCACGCCCTGAAGGATTCGAACCTTCGACCACATCCTTAGAAGGGACGTGCTCAACTAACCCCCAGAACATCACTTACCACTTATTACCAGTTATTCTCTAGTCTTTACCTTTTAAGTTAAATTAAAGACTTTTCAAGATGTTCCTTCACACCCAGGAATTTGCGTAACCCCCAAACAAAAGTTACCATATAATAAATAGTGGCGGCTTAGGGAATCGAATGAAGGAACATGCACCGGTAGGTAGACACCATATTGTTATAAAACAAAGAATCGCTACTAACCCTGCGACAATATTTCCAGTCCTACATATTGAAGGCTCTAGTGGCTACTCAATTATGTGGTCTCTTGTTGAGTATTTCCTTGCCAACCAGTCCAAAAGTGATACATGGATGGGTGATACTGCTAGAGCTATTGGGCTATTTTATGATTACAGTATAGAAACCCATAAGTTAGGACTGAATAAGCGAGCTCAGTTTCATAAATTCCTTTCTAGTTTAGAGCGCGGAACAATAGACACTGAAACTCATCAAGATGAGACGAATCTGTACTGGGCGCCAACTGGGTTAGATAAAACCAAAAGACTTCGTACTAGACTTGTCGCTTTTATTGATTGGATTATGTATGAAGAGCTAGAAGCGAGTGGTAAGTCTACTTTCATAGCCTCAAAAAAGAAAAATGAGAAATTGACCCTTTCTCTATTAAAAACCGCACGCGATATTATTAAACTAAGTCCTATGTCACATACTAAAGATGTGATGAAAGCCGCTGGACAGTTATCCCAATCAAAAAAGGCTTTAGGCTACGAATTTGAGGATGACCCCAAAAACCATATTAACGCTCAGAGCGAAAATAAAGCGTTTCCTGTAGAGCTAATCTCACCTTTATTACAATTTGGTTTTGTCAAAAACCCAATCGCAGAGAACCCTTTTGAACGTGAAGACATCACTGCAAAAATGATCACCATTCTCCTGCTATTTGGTGGTCTTCGAAAAAGCGAACCTCTCCACCTTTGGTTTAACGATGTTTTCCCGTACTCAGACTTTCAATGTCAAGCAAAGCTATTTCACCCTAGGCTAGCAAAAACCAATCTATTAGGTGAAAAGGAAAAGACAAGAGAAGAGTACCTAAAAGAACGGCACATGAGACCCCGCCACGACAAAATGAACTCTAAATCACTGAGAGCTCGTTGGAAAACACTAGCTGTTGATAAGACTACCTATCATGCTGACATTTTTTTCTTACATCCTTCAGCAGAGGCTATGTTCGTAACTCTATACCAGATGTATCTGTCGTATAGAAGTAAGTTAATGGAAACCTACGTCAAGAACGAGGGGCATGATCATCCATTCCTTTTCGTATCAGCAGGCGTCGATAGGCGAACAGGTAAAAGCTATGTTGGGGCACCTTACTCAGCTAAGAGTTTCACCGAAAGTTACAACAAAGCCTTGGACCGACTTGAACAACATCTAGGTATGAGAATTGAACGTGGAAGAGATGCAGGTTTAAATCCTCATGCATTACGCCACTGCTATGCTCAATTACTGACAGATGCAGGGGTTAACGAGAAGGTCATTCAGAAGTGTATGCATCACAGGACAATCAACGCGCAAGAAGCATATAAAGGGATATCATCACAGAAGGTACGAGATGTGTTAGCTAATTACTCTGTATCTAGTGTTGTTCAAAACAAGGTTCAACTTACCGCATCATGAAGGATCAAATGACCACAACAAACTACCTACAATTTAAAGGTATAAATTACGGTGAATCTGTTACTCAAAAGGACTTAGCTCTACTTGATGGTCTATTTGCCCCTAGAAACAAACAAAAGACAAATCGACTACTAACTGCTTACTATAGAGCTAATGAAACTTTAAAAAAAATCGTAGCCAAAGGTGACTTGTCAGTTAACAGCCTATTTTTTTATCAAAAAATCAGTGTGGACAGCTACTATTTTTTGGGTGAGTTATTGAATGGAAGTGATTCAAAAATCCTTAATCAGCTAACGATGCTTTCGGACAGTGTTGAGCTTACAAACAATATTCGCACGTCAAATGCGATAGACACCGCTATTAGACAATTTAGTATTGCAGTCGAAGTTTTTCGTATCACAACAGGTGTAGAATCTTTAGAAGAAACTTCTGTAGAAGTATTTAAGCAGTTCATAGCACCTTTACGTACCGAAGATAACCGTTGGCACCCCGACTTAACCCCACATGCTCACAAGGCTATTAGATACCTAGCACGATGCTTTGATAATCACCTCAACAGTACCGACTGTCTCAAACTAGTAGAGCTTCAACGGCGCGATACAAGGCATAAAACAAAGGATCTATTTGATAACCCAGAAAAGCACATGAAGGCTTGGGTTAACTCTTTCCATGAATTTCTGAACGCAAAAAATGCATTTGAAACCGGGCATCTCAAAGATCGATTTACTAAATTCAGGAACTTCCTTGAGTTTACCTATACATCCGACTTTCCTTCCGACCCGACACTGTACTTTTCCAAATTCAGGAACGATGAGTTTTATAATTGGTTGAAAGATGACAGAGATAAAAAGTCCATAGGCAGTAGTGTGTTGATTTTGACACTAACAACGATCGTCGACTTTAGTAACTGGTATATCGGTGAATACATGTCGGAAACAGATGAAACTGGTGAGCTTGTAACTGTTGGCTACCCTATTTTGTCAATGCACAAATTCACTCAGGCCGTCTCAGAGTATGGTTCTGAAGATAACGGAAAAGACATTAAACTAAGTGAATCAGCAAAACCTACCCCACCTATTTGGATGATTTTAAAACTCAAAGAAATCTTAACCGAGAATGACTTTGCATGGCCTAAATCACTATCAGATCAATACAACGAGAATATCGTTGACGAGGACGGTAATCCTATTTGGATTCCGGTTATTACCTACGTTTATTTGGTTATGCTTGAAATACCCATCCGAAAAATTCAGGTCATACGACTTGACTCTGGAGAAGGGGATCAATGGAGATACAACCCAGAAACAGACGTATGGGTAAAAAACGACCATCAATTAACAAACTATTGGAAAAACATTGGAGCCAAAGTTCATAATAGAGGTGTTCTAAGACGTAAATTGATCAGTGGAGTATTAGCTCCTCAGTTTGTATTTTATATCAACTCTAATAAAGTCTCAGACAAAGAAGTTGGCTTCAGTGAGAAGTCGGGATATGAAATACCTTGGAAGAATGCGACTGTTATTAAGTACCTTGATGACTTAAGAGATTGGCAGGAAAAGTATAATCCAGTGACTTATCCTGTAAGATTCCAAGATATTCCAAAGACAGTTTTTGAGGCCGAGCCATCGGAAAGTGTACTTGCAAGAATCCCTGACCGCTTTTATCTGTTCCGCAGTGCGAAAGATATAAAGAACGGTAATTGTCAAATGCCTCCAACTAACCGAAACCTGCATGAGTTCTGGGTTAAGTTGATGGCTGAACTTGAAAGACGACTCCACTCAGAAGGAATTGAGTGCCAGATTATTCTCACCAGAAATAAGACTACTAATGCACCACAAAGCGCTTTATACACTCCACATGGGTTACGCGTAGCAGGATTGACATCTTTAGCACAGCAAGGAGTTCCAATTGAGGTACTCAGTAAGATTGTCGCTGGGCACAAGAGTATCTTGATGACAATCTATTATGTGAAATATCACCCAAGCCACATTACAGAAATTCTTAACGAAGCTAGCAGAGATATTGAGTTGGACTACCAAAAGAGCTTTCAAAACTGGTTAAAAGAAGCTGCTTGGGATGAGGTGGCAAAATATGCAGCATTTAACTCAAGCGAAGCCATCAATAGTATTAAGTCTGATGCGGCAGGGTGCTTGGTGGGCTTATGGAATAGTACTAACCTTGGTATCTGCCCGTATAATGGTACAAGGTGTCATGATGGCGGAAAGTGTATTCGAAAGAACGGAAAGAAAAACACTTACCTTCCTGTTGAAGATAAAAACTGTGTCGTATGTAGGCACTTTATCACAGGTTTGCCATGGCTAACGGAACTATGGGTTCATGCGAATAGCCTTATTCTTCAGTCTGAGAAAAAAGCTGCTGAAATACAGGAGAATGAGCAAGTGGTTCAAACATTAAAAGTTGAACAACTAACCCTTAGAAAAAAAGGTCAGGACGTTTCCCCGCAGCTTGTTACTAAGCTCAAAAAAAACGAGACGATCCAAGAGCGATTGGCAATTGAAGAAGATAAATTATTCAATGCATTACACTCCACTCACAATTTAATCGAAAAGATTAAAAACCTCCCTAAACCACCTATATCAAGTGTTCAAGGGGATTCATCTGATTGCGTGCCAGCACTTTTGATGGATAGTGACTCTGATTTTGATATCGACTATACAGAGACTCCAAACAACTTTTCAAATCTAGATTTTGTAATTCAGGCAAGTCGTATTTACAAACATGAAAGAAATGAGGACTTCGAGAGAGAACGCGATCAGTTCATCGATACAATCCTTTTACGGAACGGTTTCGAACCCATGATGCTTATGAATTTGACCTCTGAAGAAAAGCAACAATCTGCGGACTCCTTTGCTAAATTCTTAGTAACAAGATTTGATGGAGAAACACTCCAATTACTGAAAGATGGCCGTAAGACTTTTGCAGAGCTTGGTATCGAGCAAGAATGCTCAAAGGCAGTACCCGTACAAGCCCTACAGAATATAGAAATCAAAGCATCGGCGAACCAATAAAATGAACAATAACAAAATCCTAACCAACAACGACGTTAAAGCTCTGTATCAATCACTAGAAGAGCGTACGACAAGAGGCTCGGTTAAAGCGATCCTAAAAGATATAAATGAAGTTTGCTCCAAAATGGTCGAGGTGAACGCAACCCCATCTGTACCAACTGTAATAAGCGCACTTGCTAGTAAGGGGGTCATAATTTCTGCGCAAACAGTTCATAATAGAAGACATGGTAAAAACCCTTATCCAATTCTTATCGACGCTTGGATTGAGGTGGCTCACGGCAAAAGCCTAAATTTCGATAAGGTTGTAAAATCAGCGACTGAACCACAACCTGACACTGGAACTACGGGATTAATCACTGATGAAGATTTGCTAAAGATTCAAGACCCCGTATTGAGATACAAAATTTCAGTACTTTACGGCCAAACAAGTTCTCTAAAAAAACAGAACTCTATGTTACGTGAAATACGAGAGCTCCCAGCTATTAAGCCAGATCATCAAGTAGAAGTTATATTGAACAATGAGAAATCCCTCAGCCATACAGAAAACAACCAGCTTGATAAATTTGACCTTGAGATTCTGAGCAATTTCTTAAACAATCAAGGGGCTAAAGGATTAGAATTCGACAGTACGGGAGCCCTTTGGGCAAGTAAAGCGATCCGAAGGGGGACAATATTATCTGACCCGGGACTAAAGGACGTTATCGAAAAAATTTTACAGCTAAAGTTATAATGATCTGTTTAATCGCTACTCTTCAAATTTCATCTAAAAGCTGTATTGTAGGGTTGACTAAGACTTAACTACTTGTCTTAAATCAGCGCATGTAAAGAAGCAAAAGTGAGTCAGCATAGATCTCGCTGACTCACAAATAGACAGCATAGCTACACTAGTATGTCATTGTATAATGTGGCGAACCTGAACAAATTTAGCCTAACCTTTCTGATCAGTTGTCCATCGTTGTCCACCAATGGACAACAATAAAGAGAAGCGAACCGTTAGTTTATAACTCGCTGTGATTTGCCGTAGAGAAGTTGGAAATAGCCTGTTTGAAGGAGGCACATCAAACCCCTGCTAACTTGTATAAATTATTTACTATCATCTTCTGCGAATAGCTCTTCGATTTCATCCCAGTCAGGTAGTTGATGCGTTTTTTCTACAACCTCAAACTGTAAATCAACAGCATTTAACAACCTTTCAAATATATCGAATGAACCTGTAAAACGACCATTTTCGATTTCTGAAATGGTTGTTTTATTAATTCTGGTCAGTTTTGATACTTGTACCTGTGTCAGCCCCTTATCAATACGTGAATGCTTAACCTTTAATCCTATTTCAGACCTACAAGCCATAGTTCATCACCGTCTTATTAGCTATATAGCTAACATTCTAGGTCACATTGCAATTGTTAGCTATATAGCTAACAAGAAAATCGACAAGGCGTCCCATCAGTTTGGCTAATTTAAGAATTCACAAATAACCACAAGTATGGAAAGTCACTTTACTTGGTGTCGAATTGATGGTGTAGTTCAAAAAAGAGCCGCACTTCAAACTTGATACTAAGTGTGGAACCCCATTATTGTTTCGCTTGCTACAAATGCCAATCCAAACATGCCTAATATGAACGTAATAATTCCAAGCGCACCCAAAACCACTATAAGCACTTCTAATTTCGCTGGTTTACCAGATGCATCAATATTGGGGACTTTGTCTAAAACCTTACGCCAACGCTCACCAAACAGATAATCTCGAACAATAATAGTAGCTAGCATAACTACGCCAAACACTATTGTGGCGAATAACAACCACCATGAGTATTTTATCGCTATTAAAGCACTATCAGTTAAAGGTAAGCGATCACTTTTCAGAAATATACCAATCGATACAGTTAAAGCCCCACCGGAAAGAACAAATACAGCTTTACCCAATGAGTCAGCCCGAGTCCTAACGTCTTGTTGATGCTGGTTAAACATCTCATCTTCTTTTGTCACCATACCTCACTTTGAATTTACTGATGAACACCATATAGCCGCTTAAGTAGTGAGCGACACTACCACCAAACCTAACCTAACCTAACCTATAGTGCCGTAAACACTAAATTTAAAGCAAACCAAAAATGCCGAGCGTTGCGAATCTGTCTTAAACGCTTTGTTATGTATTGGTTATAGTTTGCCGCTTCGTTGTTTCCACCAATTTTGTATTTGTTTGTACAACGCATTTCCATTTAGCCCAAAGCCAAAAAAGTTTGGCTTGATGTCCAATATATCGCTTTTAGAAGGCTGATTTAGCTTCTCCACTGCGCTTATTACGTTTGATTCCATTTCATCGAGTTTTCCTATTACTGAGTCCGTCTGATTAAAGGCAGTAACGTTAAAGCGTTTCATTAATACACTCAGTTCAGTTTGAGTCTGATGAAGGTCGTCAGCAAGTATATGACCCGCTATAATTCCCGAATGCCTACATATAGACCGCAAATCATCAACATATTTATCCAATCGATGATCGAATTGGTCATCCCACTCAAAATGACGTCGATCATTTAACATCAATTGTTCAAATCTGTTTTTATTATACCCGTGCTCTGTCAACTGCATGCAAACATACTGTTTGAACGATGGAATATCGAATTCTTCTACTGAGAATTGTTCTAGCTCACCCAAGGTAAGGTTACTTAGATTATGATTGTGGATACGAGCATTCTCTGTCCAAGAATGATACCGAGCGTATAAGTTTTGAGCTTCAATTGATTGAGGTTTTAATATCGCATTAGTAGTTCGAATTACATGATTTATTTCATTTTCAATTAAGCTACTAATCGTTTGATCCAACCGATCGCTCATATTTCGCTATCTCCTTTATCCATTGCACAAGCTCCAACATCGCAACTATTTGCATCCAATACATAACGCCTGCATAACACGTTTGCTACGATACAGGCTTAGCTGAATTTTACTGCCTTAATCACTGAAACTAAAGGCAAACTGACAACGCCGAGTGTAGCAAATCGTGTTGATGCGATTGTTATGGTGATTGTTATGGTGATTGTCTTGCACCTAACTGAAATGAGCAATATAACAGTTATTTTAAACTTGCTTGGATGATTAGCAATTCAATGTCTTCGGCAGAATCATTTAATAAGCCATGAGTACCAAAACGTTTATTCACAATCATGTCGCCAGCAATAACTCGTTTAGTTTCACCCTCAATAATCATTGAGCCTTCACCTTTGAGGATTATATACATTTCTTCATCATCTTCGTGAGAATGCTCCCCCATTGAACTACCTGGCGGCATAATGACACGAATAGCAAAATCCCAAGCACCATCAAAATCTTTACGTCTAAATGCACGGTAAATATCAATAGAGCCAACACCATCATGGCTATTGTTATCAACTTCTTTATCACAGTTGTAGAAATTACGAATCATTGCTATCCCTTTCTATTCTTATCCAATTAATAATATTTCTTACCGTTAAGAGGTTAAATTAAAAACAGTTTACGCTCTACCAAAACCACACAGAAAATGTCACAAAAATTACCATAACATTTTAATATCGTGCCAGCACGAATTTACGTATTCAGCATATATCAAGAATCCTATCTAACCAACTGAAAATTAAACATATAATTCAGGTTGAATCTAATTTCTGGTTGAAAACCGTGCAAGCACATATTGCTTCCAATTCAAGGCATGTCATCAATCAAAAACTTCCCTTTATTTATCTATTATTCAATAATTTAGAGATAGTTGAACAACATATTCGTGCGTAAGTGTGATTGAAGGTTAGTCTGTTGTGGATTAGAACATTTAGCTACATTGTTGGAACTCTAGGCATGAGGAAAAGTAAGGCAAGTTGCAGGGTTTCAAACTGAGTTTAATCCCTCTCTGGCTCACTTTGGGGCAAATCCGTTTTAGACCTTATCTGCCCCTAACCTGCTTAGCAGTCCCAACGTAAAAAATCACTTTTTCTGCCGTGGACATTATTACCGCCACACGAATTATGATAGCGAAAATCCGACTAACGCACGAACGTGAAACCTTTGGCGGAATTAATATGAAGCAAAGACGTTCTAACAGTGCACGAAGCACATCCTTGGACAAGTACGGTTAACACACATCATAAGGAAATTAAAATTTTGTGTGATGGATCGAAGCTCGAAACTTCTTCATAGCCAACGTATCCACGCTGGTTTGTATGGAATTTAATATTGAAATCAGAAAATTCCATACAATCATGGTTGTGTCCGTAAAACCAGACTGCAATTTTGTCAGCAAGATCTGAAAATTCATCGCATTGGGAGGCAAATGCAGGACTAAGTGGGCTGCCCAAGTATTCAAGTTGTATTCCTTCTCTAGATGGAAGGTGGTGGGTAACGACAACATTGACATCCTCTTTGGCTTGACTTATTGATTCGTAAAGGAAATGCCTAGATGTTTGGTGAAGTTCTCTCGCATCCAATGGTGAAAATGGCTTTCCATGATATTGAATTTTTCGATAGTCATTCAAGCCTGAACGAGCTAATTTCATAGAATCTTTAGGGGTCTCATAAAGTTCGAAATCAGTCCACAAAGTACACCCATGAAATCTAACACCATTGATTACAACACTATCATTTTCAAGAAAGTATACGTTGGAATAACATTCAGCTCTGCTCCTACATTCTTCTATCAATAGCTCTAGCGATGAAGCACCATAGGCCTCATGATTACCTAGGACATACACAACAGGCACATCAAATTGTGCCGCCCAATCAATTCCTTTAGTGCCGAGGTGAATGTCTCCACTAAGTACGACGACATCTGCGTCAGTTTGCGGGAACTCCATTGGACCAAATTCCAAATGAAGATCAGAGAGATGGCAGATTTCCATAAATTTCTACTTTGATAAAAATTGATGACCCCAGTGTAGTTCAGTGTTACAAATTCCTACAACCCGCAAATTGATACTTTTCAGGCGATACCAGAACCTAAGGTTATACAGCTACAGAGCGTGCTGTAATTATTTAACGTTAGTATGCTTTTATGGACAGTTAAATACTGAATGCTAGTGGTATTATTTATTTTTGGAGAAATCTGACAGACTTTCCTGACTGAAGAGATCAATTTCCACTACTAAATCAATAACCTTACCATTATTGATCCCGCAGGCCCCGTCACTACCGTTATTACTTTTCAGCTCTGGTTCTAATAGTGTTTCTATGATTTCAATAGCCTTGTTAAGCTGAATTCTGTCTAGCTTGTGTCCCAATGAGTGCTAGCACAGGAGAGGCGTAGCACGCCTTTGTCGAGTAGACGACACTTGTTACCAA
>NZ_AJZD02000054.1 GCF_000272105.2 Vibrio splendidus 12E03 | reverse complement strand
TCTTTGAGTCCACAAAACCCCTTGGGTGTTGTATGGTTAAGCCTCACGGGCAATTAGTACAGGTTAGCTCAATGCCTCGCAGCACTTACACACCCTGCCTATCAACGTTCGTAGTCTACGACAACCCTTTAGGACACTTATAGTGCCAGGGAAAACTCATCTCAAGGCTCGCTTCCCGCTTAGATGCTTTCAGCGGTTATCGATTCCGAACTTAGCTACCGGGCAATGCCATTGGCATGACAACCCGAACACCAGAGGTTCGTCCACTCCGGTCCTCTCGTACTAGGAGCAGCCCCTTTCAATTTTCCAACGCCCACGGCAGATAGGGACCGAACTGTCTCACGACGTTCTAAACCCAGCTCGCGTACCACTTTAAATGGCGAACAGCCATACCCTTGGGACCGACTTCAGCCCCAGGATGTGATGAGCCGACATCGAGGTGCCAAACACCGCCGTCGATATGAACTCTTGGGCGGTATCAGCCTGTTATCCCCGGAGTACCTTTTATCCGTTGAGCGATGGCCCTTCCATTCAGAACCACCGGATCACTATGACCTGCTTTCGCACCTGCTCGAATTGTCATTCTCGCAGTCAAGCGGGCTTATGCCATTGCACTAACCACACGATGTCCAACCGTGTTTAGCCCACCTTCGTGCTCCTCCGTTACTCTTTGGGAGGAGACCGCCCCAGTCAAACTACCCACCAGGCACTGTCCGTAATCCCGATTCAGGGACCAACGTTAGAACATCAAAACTACAAGGGTGGTATTTCAAGGACGACTCCACCACATCTAGCGACGCGGTTTCAAAGTCTCCCACCTATCCTACAC
>NZ_AJZD02000053.1 GCF_000272105.2 Vibrio splendidus 12E03 | reverse complement strand
GCTTCTAGCCCATTACTGGCGGTACCTATCACGCTAATATCTGGCTCGAGTTCCAATCTCGCCATAAAGCCATCCAGTACCACTTGGTGATCATCAGCAATCACAACTCGAATAACTTCACTCATTCATTAATCCCTCTAGTGTCAGTAACACTGTAATTTCCGTTCCGAGGCCAATCTCACTCATCAATTCAAAGTCACCACCGATGAACTCCACTCGCTCTCTCATGTTACGCAGCCCGATCCCTCGTTTTTCCATCGCTTTATAGGTGTTGAAACCGACACCGTTATCTTGAATCAGTAGTTGCAGCACATTACCGATTTGCTGCGCGATAACCGTTACTTTGGTCGCTTGCGCGTGTTTCTCTATGTTATTCAGCGACTCTTGTACTACTCGATACAAGGTTGTCGCAGCCTCAGATTTCAACTTACCCTGTTGAGTGCTAAACAAGGTTTCCACTTCAATACCCGAATGCGCCTGAAAATCTAATAACAGCGAAGACAATGCCGCTTCTAAGCCTATGTCATCCAATGAACTTGGACGAAGTTGATGCGAGATGTGCCTCACTTCCTCGATCGCTCGCATCAGTGAATGCTGCGACTTATTCAAATGTGCTTTAAGGTCTTCATTTTGTAGCTTATTACCGAGCAGTTCTAAGTGGCAACGACTCGACACTAATAATTGGTTAATACCATCATGTAGCTCACGCGCTAGATGCTTCTTCTCGTCTTCTTGGAACATCACCGTCTTATGCGCCAGTTCCTTTAGATTGTTATCCGCAATCCGATGTTCATGCATGTTAATAGCCAAGGTCAGCACGATGATGACCGCGACCGTTACGCTCAAAATCACCACAATCGAAAAGAATGTGGTTTCAATATTCTTATTTATCGCAGCCTGCATCGAAGCCACTTCTTGGTGCACGTCTTCAATATACAAACCCGTGCCAATCATCCAATCCCAACGCTCTAACCAAGCAGCGTAACTCAACTTAGATACCACCTCACCCGTTGACGGTTTTTGCCACAAATACTGGTGAAACCCGCCTCCGGTTTGCGCTTCTCTTAACAGAGCTTCTATCAGAAAATCGCCATCTTCATCTTGCAGTTGGAGTAGGTTTTGGCCTATCAATTCTGGCTGAATTGGGTGAACCAAGTTGGTCCCGTGGCGATCGTATGCGAAGAAATACCCATCAGAGCCATATCTAAGTTTAGACAATATGGTTCGAACTTTTTTTTTGGCTTGGGCTTCTTGGATATTTGGATCGTTATAGACGTGTTCTATGGCGTCGAACGCGAGGTCAACCGTGTCTTTGAGGGCGTTTTCACGCGACTTGATTAGGCTATCTCTAAAGATCTCGACTTCTTTAGCGCCTAACGTTTTAGTCTGGTGCAGCGAGATCCAGCTAATACTCGCCGTTACCAGCAGCAACGGGAGCAGCGTCAGCAAAATCAGCTTGGCTTTTAGAGGCATTCCTTTCCCTCACAAAAAACGGCTTACTGAACATCAATAAGCCGTTTTACTTTAGCAATTTATAGATAGCCGTTGAAACATATCATTCACATTCTTGGCTTCACTCACATTCCATAGAAAGATGGGAAAGCGAGAAGTGATCCAAGTACGAGGATTTGAATCAGAATGAACGGCATCACGCCTCGGTAGATGTCCTTAGTTGTCACACCTTTAGGTGCTACGCCTTTGAGATAGAACAGACTAAAACCAAATGGCGGCGTTAAGAATGAGGTTTGTAGGTTCATCGCGATAAGGATAGCGAACCAAGTCATATTGATGCCCATCAGTTCAGCAACTGGCGCAATGATCGGCACGATGATGAAACAAATCTCTACGAAGTCGATGAAGAAACCCAGAATCAGAATCACCAACATAGTAATGATCAGGAAGCCCCATTTCTCACCAGGCAGTTGTAGCATCCACTCTTCAACCAGATAATCACCACCAGTGTAGGTAAACGCCATTGAGAATGCCGTTGCACCCAACAAGATAGCAAATACCATCGCCGTTACTTTCACCGTCTCTTTCGACGCGTCGTACACCATCGACCAACTAAACTGACCGTAAAGCAGTGCAAGAATCATCGCACCCGCGCCACCTAATGCCGCTGACTCTGTTGGCGTAGCAACACCTGCGAAGATAGAGCCCAGTACAACAATGATGAGCGCTAAAGGCGGAAGAATCGCTTTCAGTGCATTAAACACTTCTTGCTTACGGCTGATGGAGTCATCACGTTCAATCGGTTGAGCCGCTTCAGGGTGTAGCTTTGCGTATATTAAGATATAAACGATGTACGCGCCGACCAGCATCACACCCGGCCAAATCGCCGCTTGGAACAAGTCGCCTACTGGAACACCGAGTACATCACCTAATAAGATCAGTACGATAGAAGGCGGAATGATCTGCCCTAATGTACCAGACGCACAAATAGTGCCGCAGGCTAAGCCTTTGTCGTAATTGTACTTGAGCATTACAGGTAGGGAGATAAGTCCCATAGCAACAACAGAAGCACCAACCACGCCAGTAGAAGCGGCAAGCAGAGAACCTACGAGTACCGTCGAGATTGCGATACCACCACGAACACCACCAAACAGTCGTCCCATAGACTCAAGCAACTGCTCAGCAAGTTTGGTCTTTTGTAGAACAAGCCCCATGAAAACAAACAATGGAACGGCCATCAGCACCGTGTTTTCCATGATTGATTGAATTCGATATGGCATGAAGGCAAACATTTCGATGCCCTCAGCCCAAACACCAAAGATTAACGCGATACCACCAAAGGTGAACGCCACTGGGAAGCCAAGTAAAAGTGCAAACAAGGCTACGAAAAACATTACTATTCCAATCATGTTCAGCCTCTACTTATTCTTTGTATGAGTATTGTTTGCATGGATAAGGTGCGGATTAAAAATCTTGTTCAGTGAATGCAGGATCAAACCCACGCCACTGAGTGCCATTAAGAAGAATGACAGCGGGATCATGGCTTTGATGATCCAGCGATATGGCAAGCCACCCGGGTCACCTGAGGTTTCGCCGAGGTTATAGCTCTCTTTGGCCACATCAATACCAAACCAAGCAACCAGCAAACAGAAAGGCATCAGAAAGATCAGTGTGCCGAGCAGGTCAATAATCGCTTGCGCCTTGAAGCTCAGTTGCTCGTAGAACACATCCACTCGCACATGGCCACCAGCCTTGATGGCATAAGGAACACCTAATAGGAAAACGGCTGAGAAGAGGTGCCATTCCATCTCTTGGAAAGCGATTGAGACATCATTGAAGGCATATCTCATGACAACGTCATACACAACGTTGGCGATAAGTAGAATAAACAACATACTGGAAAGCCATCCCAGTGCATCACCGATACGATTAAACACGCGTTCAATATAAATTAGACTTCGCATTCCCGACTCCATGGAATTTGAAAAGACATCTTGCAGTACAGCTAACCCAACTAAAAACGATTCAGTTTATAGCTAGCAATAGGCACGACGTAGAAAGAGTTCTTGAGCGTAATACAGGATTTATACTGCTTAATTATTATGTTTTAAATAAACCCTCAGCTTATTCACTCTTAAATACTCAATAAGAAAAGCTTTGGGTTCATTTAGATTCAGTTCAACAACTGTCGATTATTTCGCTTGGCTATTTAAATAAGCTCTGTGTGAAATATCCGTCCATGAGCGCACTTGCTCTAGGTAGCTTGCTTGTGAAGCTTGGATCTCTTTCGCCAGCTCATCTTTCTCAGCATGTGCAGCAAGTAGGCGATCGTTCGCTTCTTTCAGTGCCGACATTACTTCTGGCGGGAAATCTTTTACTTGTACATCTGGGTATTCTGTTTTCATTGAAACCCAGTTCTTGCCACTTTCGTGCGTAGCTTGTGTGTACATGTCATAAGCCGCTGTACGCATGGCAACACGCAAGATCTCTTGAAGGTCTTCAGGAAGCTTGTTCCATGTACGCTTGTTCACTAGGAATTGAAGCTCTGAACCCGGCTCGTGCCAACCTGTGTAGTAGTAAGGCGCGATTTTGTGGAAACCCATACGAAGATCAAGTGATGGACCTACCCACTCCAGTGCATCGATTGTGCGACGCTCCAAAGAGGTGTAAAGCTCACCCGGGGCAATGTTCGTCGGTTTCGCACCTAGCTCTGCAAGAATCTCACCCGCAAAGCCTGGGATTCGCATTTTCAGACCTTGTAGATCTTCAACGCTGTTGATCTCTTTTTGAAACCAACCACCCATCTGGATATCCGTGTTACCACCAGGGAAAGACATCAAGTTATGTGGAGAGTAAACCTGCTCCATTAACTCCATACCACCACCGTGATAAAACCACGCGTATTGTTCTGCTGGCGTCATACCGAAAGGCATAGAAGTGAAGTAAAGAGTGTTTGGAACTTTACCTTTCCAGTAGTAAGAGCCTGAGTGACCCATGTCGTATTGACCAGACTTAACCATGTCAAAAACGCCAAGAGGTGCTTTGTGTTTGTTTGCTGAATCGATTCTGATTTGCAGTCGACCATTCGACATCTTCTCAGCCATCGCCGCCATGTTTTTGGTTGCATCACCGAAAACTGGGAAGTTTGGTCCCCAAGTTTCCGCAAGTTTTAAACGGTAAACCTTATCAGCGGCTGTAGCACCAGTAGCGACCAAAGCTAAACAAGCCGCAGCAGTTACTGCAACGTTTTTAAAAACTCGTGTGAGGGAGTTAGAAATGAGACTCATGTTCACGTCCTTTGTTGGGTTAACACTCTTTCTATGAGCATTTTTTATGATTCAACATAAGAGTGCACCGTGATGAGGCAACAAGATATCAGGGAGAGCACGCACGACAGGCGCACACAAACTGCGTATTAGACCAAAGGATTACGTAGAACTACGTAGGAGATACTTGGGTAATGTCGATTTTAAAGGATTGAGATCATTTATAAGGAAAATGCTTATTGATAAATACTTAGGTATTAATAATTAAATACTCTTAACAATTGATTGCCATTTCGTGATGAAGCTCTATTCATTGCTGTATTTTAGGGAAAACAATTAAGGCTTTGCTCTCTTATTCTACCTAGCTAACGCCCTAATTTAGTGCTTGCTGATTCGAAGCTCTGACACGAGACAACACTCATCAGTTAAGCCGTATCTCGAATTGGAATTGAGATTATAGAGCCTAGGTTTAGGCTTGAGTTTAGATTTGGGCTTGGGCTTGGGCTTGGGCTTGGGCTTGGGCTTGGCATAATGTGCCAGATACAAAAAAGCCTCGAAAATCGAGGCTTAAAAACTTAACGAAGCGAATGTAATCCCACAGGATTAGATAGCTTTGTAGATAACCTTGTTACCTGCTAGCTGCTCTTTCGCTACTAGGTTTTCTTCAAGAAGTTTTTTCAATGCGCCTGTTGCCCATGAAGCTGCTTTCGCATCTTCTTGACCAGCTGCTAGGCCGATACCTTTAGGGTTAATGCCTTCAGCATTGCTAACAACGATGTCTAGAACTTGTTGTTGCTTAGGAGTCAGTGCTACTGCAACTTCTTTAGTTGCTGCTACTGCTTTCTCTACCGCTGGTTTTGCTGCTACAGTTTTTTCTGCTACAACTTTCTCTGCGACAGGCTTCGCTTTTTTCGGCGTTGCCACTGCTTTAACTACAGCCGCTTTAGTGCGTTTCTGCAGTTTAGCCTGCACCTTACGCTTATGAGCAAGTCTCATTGAATATTTCTCCAGTTCACTGCTCTTTTCGCAGTGGTGAAAATTTGAAGCGCGATTTATACCAAAAAACAGGAGCTATTTGTAGAGTGAAGCGTCGAAAGTCGACGAAAAATACCGATATTGTCTACTAGCGTCTATTATTTAAACATCGACTTATCAATTCAGGGTCATATACACTGGTTATCCATCCAGACAAAAATATGAAAACTTGGTGTTGCCTATGGACACTCGTCACCTTACTAATTTCTCTTTGCCTTCATTCACTCGTTCGTACCGCATCCTCGCCGTTATTTTAGGCTTCATTTGCTTGATCGTTGCGCTCTACAGTGACAATCCAAAGTTACTGATCGTGGGTGCTTTTTGCAGTATTGCGCTTCTGGGAACTGGCTACTATTTGATGCTGCGCAGCCAAGTGATGTTCACACTCACCCCGACTCATTTTCAGCAGCACTTTTACAAAGGGGGTTGGGTTTTAAAATGGAGTAACATCCAAAAAATTGGTCTTTGCACTTATGAGCAAGATGGTTGGCATCAGCCTCTGCCGTGGGTCGGAATTAAGGTAAAAGACTACTCGCCCTACCTCGATTCGATTTGTCCTAAAATCACTTGTGAATTATTGCTCAGCCAACGAGCACTTTTGTACTTAGGAGCCAAGCAAGCGGGCAAAGAGTCCAACTTTGAAGATATGGTTCTCGACTCATCGCACTACCATGCGCGTTGTACTGAAAGTGGCTGTGTCGAACTAAGCCAATATAAAGAGTCACAGAATACCGACGACGTTAATTTCAACGATAACCAATCACAAGACAACTTTGACTCACCGAATGAAACAAACAGTCAAAACGCGGTGATTAAAAACTATTCTGGATTGCAGGCGATGCTTGCCAACAGAATGAAGTATCAAAGGGGTTTCCACGGTTATGACATTTTCATATCAACCCATGATTTGAATATGAGTGGAGAAGAGTTTGTGGGACTGGCTCGACGCTACTTGGCTGCTGCCGAACGTGTTTCTAATTAACACTCAAAGCTATAGAAGTGAATGGTCACGCTAACCCGTGATGAACCATAAAAAAAGCTTAGCTTTCAGAAGAAAAGCTAAGCTTCATTTTCAATCGTTTTGGTATTCAATAACTGGCTTAGTACAGAGGCATTTCGTCTGCGACGAACGGGTTTGAAGCGCGCTCACGACCGAATGTCGATTCAGGTCCGTGACCCGGAACGAATGTTACGTCACTGCCTAGCGGCCAAAGCTTAGTCTTGATCGAAGCGATAAGTGTATTAAAATCACCTTGTGGGAAATCAGTACGGCCAATTGCACCGTTAAACAACACATCACCAACAAACGCTAAACGAGCTTGCTCGCTAAACAGTACCACGTGGCCTGGTGTGTGGCCCGGAGTATGAATCACATCGATAACTTGGTTACCAAACGTCACTTTATCACCCTCTTCTAACCAAGTATTTGGTTCAAACGCTTTACACAGAGGGAAACCAAACATTTGGCTTTGATTCTCAAGGCCTTGTAGCCAGAAGTTGTCTGCCTTATGTGGGCCAACAATTTCCACGTTCAACATCTCTGAAAGTGGCACCGTACCACCAACATGATCTAAGTGACCATGAGTCAGCACCAAGTTCACTACCTTCACACCTAGCTCTTCGATGATTGCAGCTAGCTGTTGGATGTCGCCACCCGGATCAACAACGATACCTTCCATGGTTTCATCACACCACACAATCGAGCAGTTTTGAGCGAAAGAGGTAACAGGTACAACTTGATACTTAAGAGACATATACAAACCTTAAAGGGCAAACTAAAATTTGGGCAAACTATGACATTGGATGTCTACTTTGACAAGTGCCTACCGCTTCAGTTCACCACAGAGCCTAGAGCTACCAGCTTCGTACTGGACCAGTATCAATGTGGATGAAGTTACTACGAGCGTAATAACCAACACCACCTGCTTGCAGACTTTTAGCTACGTCTCTCAGCTCCTTTAAATCAACACCATCGATACGAAAATCGATCGCTTTTCCAAGCATGTGGTAGCTCTTTTTCGCAACCCCACTCGACTTAGATCGTAATGCTTCGTTTGTCGCCGGTGAACGGTAACCAGAGATGATCTGAACTTCTTTTTGAATACCCAAGATATTTTGGATCTGAGTGATCTGATCAAAGAGGTTCTTATCCATTGGGTGGATTTCATTGCGGCGGAAGTCTCGACATAACTTACTAAGGCGAGCCATTTCATCACCAACATAGTTAGTGCCATCGAAATAACAAGTCTCTAATCGTTCACCAGTGTGAAGATTGTTCATGCTAATCGTTCTTGGTTGATCAGGGTATGAAGCAAAAGCGATAGAAGGAGTAAGAGAGGCGACAACAGCAGTACCACCAGCGTAAGTCAGAAACTGACGGCGTGAAAATAAACTTTGAGACATACAGCAAAAAAACCAATTAGATCGAACGAAAAATGCACGATACATAATGGTATTTGCTGCGTCAACGTACAAAAACCACGCAAAACGTTAGTATCTGTAACCTTTGCACGGTTAGTTATTGATACTCATTATAATTTTATCAATAGAAGGCGAGTTGTCATTTTTTGGTCAAGATCACCATTCTATGCATATCTGCCATTAACCACCCTGTTTATCGTATTGATAGATGTCGCCACGATATTGAATCCCCTCTTCCTCAAATAACACGGTTTGATAAATGATATGTACAGGGATTCTTTTCTTGAGTCGAACTTTAGTATTGGGGGCTAGGTCATCACTCTGATTCGGCACTTTCTTTACCTTAGTCGCAAATAACAACGCCGCGAGTTCCTCGGCATGCTCAACACGAATACAACCAGAGCTATAGGCGCGGAAGTCATCGTTAAACAAACTTTTACTTGGGGTGTCATGGAGATAGATGGCTCGCTTGTTGGGCGTATTGAACTTATACAAACCTAATGCATTGCTAGAGCCTGCTTGCTGACGCATTCGATATGGGAAAGAGTTGAAGTTAATCGTCTGCCAATCAATCTCGGTAGTATCGACAGTTTCCATCGAACGCCAACCATCAATCACTTGAAAATTGTGTGTTTCAAGATAACTTTCGTCGGCTTTTACTTTAGGCAAGATATCTTTAACCATGATTTTCCATGGCACGTTCCAAGTCGGGTTTAATATCACCGAATCAAGTTTTATCTCTAAGAGTGGTGTTTTTCTCGATTTTCTCCCGACCACGACTTTAGATTCAAAAACCTCTTCTCCGCCTTCCCAATACTTCATATCAAAACTAGGTACATTCACCACGATGAGAGAGTCTCTGTCTCTTGGCCACAAACGAACGCGTTCTGCATTCAGAGCCAAAGAACTCAACCGATCATCAAAGCCCATATTGATCCATTTGATCGTGTCTGGCCCGATAATCCCATCCGCGGTAATCCCATGCATACTTTGAAAAGCTTTGATCGCGATTTGTAAGTCTCGATCAAATCGAGGGGAATCGATAGCGATCATTGAAGTGTTTACACCAACCAAGGCAATACGTTCAACCAGAATCGCTTTATCTGAAAGTTGGTCGCCCAAGCGTTTCAAGCCCTTCTGTCTGTATCGCTCAACCTTGAGTTCAGACGCCGTTTCTAACACTGAATAGGTTGCTTTGAATTGGTCAAAATCCCCAACAGGAGGCACGTAAGACAACACCATCTCTAATAAATAATCATTGGCGACACTGCCTTTCAGTCTCATCAGAATATGCGGAGAAGGCGCAGGCAGTTTGGAATGCAGCTTACCCGAGAAGTACCACTCCTTACCGGCAAGTGGCGCATTTTCAACGTAGCTTAAGTAATAAATAAAAGTGTCGGTGAGTAAAATGTCTAGCTCTTGCCATTGACCACGAGATTGGTACTGACGAATTTGCTTCAATTGTCGATCAAAAAGCGGTGCCATTTGCGCTTGTTCTAACAGCGACAGTTGGAATTCAAACGCTTTAACAAGTTCCGGCGAATCCCAAAGGATAGGAAGAGAAGAGTCTTGATAAATACTCTGGGTGAGCTCTGGATAAATCAGCATAAAAGAGAGCTCTGAATCTGCCGGAATAAACCGACGCTCTTCAGAACTCGTATAGCTCCATGTACTTACGGAAACTAGTACTAATAAACCACAGAAGTATCTCGCTAACATGCCTTACTCCATCACCACTAATCCCATAAGTATGGCAAAGAAATTGGAGTAAGCATGTTAATTTTTAAAACAGTATATGCATCAAATTGACGACCAGTGATTATCCCACTGGACGGATGATTGCTGGCTTGATTTCTCATAAGGCTTGCGTTGGCTAACCACACTGCCCGCCCCAGAACTCAACCTAAATTCACCATCAAGTAGCACAGCACCAGAAGCATCAGATAATGCCGATAATTCCACTAACTCTTTGGTTTGTTTAGACCAAATGCCGTAGCAATTGCCTCGTGGTGAGGTGGCGATAATCCAATCATCTGACGCGGCAATACTTGCAATGTAGTGATTAAATCGCGCCCATTGCTCTGGCTCTGCGTTCAAGGATTCGAACTCACCGCCTTTCGTATGCATCGCTAAAAGTGAAGGATATTCATCGGGTTCGCCGCGATATTGCTGGCCACAAAGTACTGTCTCTGCCCCATCATGCGCTAAGTGTCGAATGCTTAACTTCTTATCCAGCAATTCAACCTGTTCAAGCAGCTCACCTTGCGATGAAACATAGCTCAAACTAGGCTGCATGGAATCCAAGTTTTTCGGTGTTCGACCATCAGTGTGTACACCACCAACGCCGATAGCAAGATTACCATCAGGCATGATAATCACTTCGTGAGGGCCAATACCAAAACCGGTGAATTCTTCGACCTTACGGTATCCTTGCGCAACATCATAGACGCCAATCACGCCCTGGCTTGTGTCCGTTTTCCCTTCAGTCGCATACAGTAGAGTACCGTCTAACGAGTAAACGCCGTGACCATAGAAGTGACGGTTGTTACCCTTCACTACCATTTTTATCTGCTCACCACTTTTGTAGTCAAACACCATAAAGTAGTCACCAGGGCGACGGGCAAACACCACCGCATGGGATGACGTTGGACAAATGGCGACACCATGACCGCGCTCAGGGATAGGTAGCTGGTTCAGTGGCATGCCATATTCATCAGCAACAACCGCGGAATACTGACCTCGACCATTAAGTGCGCAACCAATCAACTGAGGTTTGCTCGATGCTTTTTCACCTGAACGGCTAGCACATCCAAACGGCAACACTGGCACAGCGGCACAACCCAGTGCTGCTTTCAGTAAGGTTCTTCGTGTAGTATCAGTCACCATCGGTAGCATTAAATCCTATTACCACGCCAAGTTCTATCGCCACTTCTTCATGAATCAGGTACTTCAAACGCTCAAGTTTGTTGTACTGAGTCAGCACCTCGCGGTAACCCTCTTTACTCTGCAATAACTCAAACAAGCTTGAATCAGTAGGCCAAGTATCTAGCGTCAATGTGAACTGGTCAGCAACACGATCTGCAAGGTCGTTTAAGCCCTTCTCTCTCAATAATCCGTCTAAGCCGTTGCCATCAGCAAGGTACAGATTCTGAAGTGCAGCTACATTGGCTTTGAGTTGAGTCATCGAGGTTTGTGCACGCCATGATTCTGAGAAATAAGGGCGCGGGTGACCAATTTTTGCCATCGGACGGCTCAGCTTTTTCATGCTGTAATCAAGTTGGTTGGTCAGTAGTGCGATGTATTCCGACTCCCAACGCATCTCGTCCAAGGCTAGCCATGGGTTAACTTGCCAAGCTTCAGCAATCGAAGCAGATTTCATTGCCAAGCTTTGTGCGATAGCTTGTGAAGAAAGACACCCCGAGGCTTTATCTTTAATCAATGACGATTGCTCGTCATAAAGTGACCACTCCAACGCGCCTAAACCTTGAACTGTCACGCTTTGTTGCGCGATTTCGTCTTGTGTCCAGGCTTTGTTCTGTTGAGTTAATTGACGCATCTTAAGACCCGTCGTGTTCTTTTTGTCTGGCCAGAACTGAACATTCCAGCTCTCTTCTAATGCCGCCGTTGGACCACGTTCTTGCCCTTGCAGCGCCATCCAACTGTTCATGGTGATCTGCCACTGATTTTTAACTGCATCTAACTCAACGTTATTTGTTTCACAGTAACCTTGCATCAAGGCTTCTAATTCGCTCGATTGCTTGGCGAATAGTACTGCTGAATCAAACTCCTGTTGATACACACTACGACTAATATGACTTGTCGTGTCGGCTTGATAAGACACACCGTTAACCTCAGACGAAGCAACTTGCTCCCCTGGTGATTGACAGCCTGCCATGGCTAAAACCGACAAAGGCATTAACAATAATTTTTGAGCCATGCTGTTACCTTACTTCCTAATTTTTCTTTTAATTATATGAGTTCATCAAATATGAAAACGACCGCTGAGCTCGTATTTCTACAAGTTCAGCGGCAGTCAGTCATTTATTCGCTACTTGCTTCGCTCATCAAGCCTCTGGCCCAAATGAGTTCAAGTTAGCTTATAGTGAATCTAAGAACGCCAGCAGTGCTTCACGTTCGCTACGACTTAGTGACAACACTTTCTGTTTCGCCATCTCAGCTTCACCACCGTGCCATAGAACTGCTTCCATCACGTTTCTTGCTCGACCATCATGCAGCAAGAAGGTGTGGCCATTCACTTCTTTGGTATAACCTAATCCCCAAAGTGGTGTGGTACGCCACTCTTGACCATTGGCAAGATACTCAGGGCGATTGTCCGCTAAGCCTTCACCCATGTCGTGTAGCAACATGTCGGTATATGGGCTAATTAACTGATTAGATAATGCAGACAGACCTTCTCGCTCTGCCGTGCGGAATTCGGCTTGGTGACAGCTTTGACAACCAACCTCTTTGAATAGTTTTTTACCTTGTACGACAGCTGGGCTATCGACATTACGACGAATAGGTACTGCGAGATGCTGCGAATAGAACTCAACAAAATCTAAGATGTTGTCACTCACTTCTGGCTCGCCACCATTTGGAAAATCATCACAGGTTGATTGCGCTGATGTGCAGTTTTCATTCGGAAATAAGCTGCTTGTCAGGCCTAAGTCACCGTTAAATGCCGCCGCGTTTTGCTGCATTAAGTTTGGCTGACCAGCTTTCCAACCGAAACGACCTAGCGCCATTTCATTGGTTTGAACATCAAGAACATAGTTAGCTTTACCTGAAATACCTTGCTTGTCAGCTAATTGCTGCTCTGCAAATCCTAGAATCGTTTCTTCTGGAATACTCTCAAGCAAACCAAGACCAATCATTGGCGGCGCGACTCGAGCTGAAAACTCAGTCTTAGGATGCATCTCGCCAAAGGCAAGATCGGTAATCTTCAAAATGGGCTTACGCAGAGTAACGACAGTGCCGTCTTTGAATTCAACAGGAACATCCGTGTAGCTAATATTCACTTTACCCTCTGGTTTTACACCTTGAAGCGCAAAATCTTGTAGCTGACCACCGTATGTCGGCTCAGGAATACCACCATCTCGAATGAAGGCTTGTCGCTGTTCTGGTGTTTCCGCTGGAATGCTTAAGCGAACCAACATTGAAACCGCATTCTCATCGCCTTTTTCTGGTGCGTGACCACGACCATCTTTGATATGGCAGTTTTGGCAGCCGTTGGTGTTAAACAGTGGGCCAAGACCGTCACGAGCATCGGTTGATGAAGGTGCAGGTACCCAAGGGTTTCTAAAAAAGCTATTACCTACGCTGAAATCTAAGCGTTTACTCATTGGTAGGTTGGCTGCGGGAAGGGAAAAAGCGTTCGCTCCCTCTTTCTTCACGGTCGTTTTGCCACCAGAGTAGGTTTCATGGGCGTGTAGCGGAGATATGAAAAACAGTACGGTTAATAGTGAGGCTGAGAAATACGACTTCATACATTGCCTTGCTGTGTTTTTGATTTTAGTTTTTATGTGGAAATGACTTTCTTAATTAGCAAACAATTAAGGGCTCAATGAGAGCCCTTACATTTGTGTTCGCTCGGGTTCTTAGAACTCGTGATCCGCTGTGTCTGGGTGTAGGCTATCAATGCCAATCACACCCGCAGCACGCTCAATTGCCGCTGTTTGAGACACTAGCGCAACAATTGTTTTGTTTACTAGTGCGTTACCCGCAGCGTTGTCAGCGGCGATTAGCTGATCGAAGTGCTGGTTGTTTTTCTCTGCAGACGTTACCAATTCGCCTACTTGTGCACGTGCTAGATCAAACTGCTTTTGAATCTCTTTCGCAGCTTGCTCATCTTTTTGCTCTACTAGGTCAAACAGGCTTGGACCTGAAAGCAGAGTGCCGTCTTCACGCTTGTATAGACCCGTGTAAACGTTGTAGATGCCTTGCTCGTTGTAGTAGTGAGAGTTGTGCGTGTTATCAGAGAAACAATCGTGCTCGTCTTCAGTAGAGTTTGCTTCTAGTGCCACCTTCATACGCTCACCCGCTAGCTCACCTAGAGACAGTGAACCCATGCCGAACAGCATTTTACGAAGACCATTTTCACTTGATTCAGAAAGAAGCTCTTGACGGTAGTTGCCTTTCTCGCCTTCAGCCCACTGCTTTTCCATCCACTCGAGATCTTGGACAAGTAGCTCAGCTGATGCTTTTAGGTATGCGCCACGACGGTCACAGTTGCCGTTAGTGCACTCAGCACCAACAACGAAATCAGTGTAAGCACGCTCACCTGCACCGCTGTTTGTGCCGTTTAAATCTTGGCCCCAAAGTAGGAATTCAATCGCGTGGTAGCCAGACGCTACGTTCGCTTCAGAACCGCCGATCTCGTTCAAGTCTGCGATTAGCTCTGGAGTAATGTTAGTTGCATCAACGGTAGTCTGACCAATTTGGAAAGTCTTGTTAGCCACGATGTTTGCGCTCGCGCCTTCGTTACCAAGTTCATATTGGTAATCAGTCGAAACGTAATCAATCAGGCCTTCATCTAGTGGCCATGCGTTTAGTTGGCCTTCCCAATCATCAACAACAACGTTGCCGAAGCGGAATACTTCTGACTGTTGGTATGGTACGCGAGACTCAAGCCAAGCTTGTTTTACTTGTTCGAAGTTGCCAGCAGAAGGAGAAGCTAAGAAGGTATCAATAGAAGAGTTCAACGCTTTTGCTGTAATTACTGAATCTGCAAACACTGCATGCGCAATATCTGCGTAATGTTCTACAACTTGATCTTGAGTTACTGCTGCGAAAGAAGAAGCAGAGGCAAAAATGAGTGACGAAGTTACGGCTTTGGTCACTAAAGATTTAATGGTCATGAAGCATCCTTGTTGAGCTTTAAATTATTATTCGTAGTAATAGTGCAAACCATTACCATTCACACTACGGATTGGAATAATACAAACTTACAATTTTATTGCAAGATAAATACAAAAAACCTCACATTTGTGAGGTCTTTGTCGAGTAGACGACACTTGTTACCAA
>NZ_AJZD02000052.1 GCF_000272105.2 Vibrio splendidus 12E03 | reverse complement strand
ACCGCCTTGACATGGCGGGGGTCGGTGATTCGAGTTCACTCGGACGCACCATTCCTTCTTTAGTTTTTATTGCATAACTATTGAGTTTGTCACAATGGTAGTAATAAGAAATTAGAATATCGCCCGCTTAGCTCAGTTGGTTAGAGTACTTGCATGACATGCAAGGTGTCACTGGTTCGAGTCCAGTAGCGGGCACCACATTATACGAAAGAGCCCACCTAGTGTGGGCTTTTTTGTGTCTGTAATTCCCCGCTTTATGAATATTCTAGTCTTCTCACCTGTTATGAAGCTCTTTAGGACTTGCCTGTCCAATGTTGTAGTCCGGATGTCGATTAATGTGGCTTGAAAGGTCGTCAGCACCCAGGAAGGGCATGAGAGTCGTCTACATCGTCGTCGCTTGTGAGAGATTAAGCGAAAGCTAAGTCGCTCTATGTCTCCTCGATACACGTATTACCTAAATAGCTCCACAGTGGACTTGTAGACGACTAATTGACAATCCCAACTGATCTCTTCGAAAAACTGCCAAACACATAACCCTAGATCTTGTGACCTGATGAATTATGAGTATGGCGATAAATAGATGTAAGTTCTTTCTGTTAATTAAATCTAAGCAATGAAAGGTTATATGTGCAGTTAAGTTTTGATTGATGAGCTATAGAATAAACAAATTTATAACGACGTTAATTATATTTATTATCTATGATTTGTTTCGAAGATATATCAAGATGTATGGATTTATTAGTATCACACCCTAAGCTAGTGAATGTACCAGAGCGTGATTGCCAGATTGTAAGAGAGCGTTATTGAGCTAAATCAGCAACAAATGTTTGTTTGTAATTAGTTGTGGGTTGTAGCTCCTTTTTTATCCATTGGTTAAACAAGCTAAAGTCAGAATGTATGTGCCAGAAGAGGGAAGCAATAACTCGTTTACCAAAAAAGTCAGGGTGGTCTGTAATTACCTTAAGCTTATTCTCTTTTACGTTACCATCGATAAGAAACCCGGGTAAAAATGCGATGCCTTTTTGAGCCTTACATAAGTCGATAATGGTCCCTAGGTCATCCAGTCGCCATAGGTTATATGAAGCGATGTTTGATAAGTTAAGAAGCTCTTCACAACCATCCATTAATAAGACTCGCTGTGATGCTGCGTGAGACTCAAAGGTTACCAAGTCTTCATGGGCTACCCACCAACAGTTGACGTGAAATAACTCTTCTATATTGAAGTCGTAATTTGTCTTGTGATAGGGGTTACCTAACGCTAAGTCTATCTTCCCTTCATTTATGTAGTTTCCTAAAACGAAACTCGGTTTAGTGACAACAAGTAAATCCACATTTGGGAATGCCTCTGAAAATGCCAATAGTGTCTTCTTTACGTTTTGATTGAACACTAACGGATCTATACCTACTCGGTAAACTATCTGGTCAGATATATTCATTTGTTGAGCAATGGTGACCAATTCTCGATATTTCGATACCACAGGTAAAGAGAGTTGGAATAGGCGTTCTCCTTTTTCCGTTAGCCAAACTTTAGAATGTTCTCTATTAAATACATTGAAACCTAAATCTGACTCCAGATTCTGAACCGCCGTACTAACGGTTGACTGTGATTTTCCAAGCATGCGAGCAGCAGAGCTAAATGAACCTTCTTCAACTACTGCAATGAACGAAACAATATTTTCGAAATGTAGTTTCATGATTCGACTAACCTTTTGACACAAAGAAATTATATTTATTATTGGTTGTTGATTCGAAGAACAATAGCGTGATGATAATTGTATTTCAACAAGTTTTATAAGGAGTAATAAAGCTTGGTCAATTAATTCTTAGGTTGCTTCCAAACCTTATATAAACTTTAGATAAGTAAGAATATTGACCCGTGTCTTACTTTTTCAAGTTTATAAAATTAAATTGATATTCTTTTTGGGAGTTGGTTTTATATGTAAGGTGTTGTTATTTAGAGGTTTGTTTTTAATTCTTCTGTTTTTACTGTGCTTATTCTGATCATTTTTTGCTCGGCCTATTGATTAAATCGATAGGGGGTATTTTCCACTGAGTAGGGGCGGTAATTATAATAGCGACGAATTTTCAACAGCCCTTATAGGAAGAAATAATGATTACTAAGCTTTACGTGAAAACAAACATGTTTTTATCACAATTCAAGAACGATGAGCGCGGCGTAACTGCGATTGAATATGGTCTTATTGCTGTTGCAATGGCTGTATTAGTAACTACAGCAGTAGGCGCTGATGGCTTCATTGGTAAGCTAGAAGGTGCTTTTGAACAAGTAGCTACGGCTATTGAAACTGCTAGCAGCTAACATCAAGCCTTATTAGCTAATGTAGAAGATATCGAAAGATATTCGTGCCAGACCCATGTTTACATTGGTCTGGCTTGGTTAATTTACATCGTAAAATAAGATTTATTCTAACTAAATTTAGGTGGTATTTCCAATTTTTAGTCATGAATTGTATTTAGTGGCTTTGGCAGTGCTGAGTATATATGTGTCGGTTACTGATTTTCTTTATCGCAAGATACAAAATTACACCCTGTACGTATTACTCTTCTTGCAGTGTTTCATATCCCCGTTAGATATTCAAATGATGAGCTTTTTACTGATGTTAGGTGGAGGGCTTATTCTTTATAAGCTGATATGGATTGGAGCAGGTGATATTAAATACGCCGCTATTTTGTCACTTACCATCCCTTTTGATGACTTATTATTGGCGTATATTCTGACGGCTTTTGCTGGTGGTATTTTAGCAGTTACTTATCTAATGAGTAAAAAATTAATAATAGGAAATGGCTGTTACCAAGAGGGTATTCCATATGGGATAGCCATTAGCATTGGATTTTACTTAGTCATTTTAACTCAATCTACGCCACATATATAAACCTCCAAGAATGAGAACATTATGAGATCTCGACTGGTATTACTTGTTGCCATTGCCGCCTTGATAGTTGGCGCACTGGGCGTTATCGACTTGTTTAAGAGTAAACCTAAACCGTCAACGACCGTTGAAGTAGTGGAAGAAAAAAGTGAAGAGTATGTTTCTGTTTGGATGACCACGGAACCTTATGAAAAAGGGCTTCCGCTCGATGCTCAAGGTGTCGTCAAACAACAACTCCCTCTTAGTAAAGCATTAACGCTTGGTGTCAGAGAAGACGCCCAAATCAGCTTTTCACCCTCTATTTTGTTAAATCGAAACCTTAACGCCGGCGAGGTTGTACTGCCTGAATATCAGGTGACGCCTGGCCAGCCTGGATACATTGATCTTCTTGTTACGGACGGTATGACGCTATACCCACTGAAAGTCAGCGACAAAAACCTAATTAACGACTACATCCGACCAGGTTCGTTTATCGATGTTCTGACGGTGAGTTCTCCTAATGCCAACTTGGCTGGCAATATCGATAAGCCAAAGCGCTTTAGAGGAGTGAAAGCCTCAATGTTTCTTAAAAACGTCAAAGTCCTCAACATCGGAAATGACGAAACAGGCGACAGTTCTGTCACCGCTCGAGCGCCGAGCAAAGAGGACGGATTGACTACGGTAGTCATTGAAGTTAGCCCCGATGAGTTACCAAAACTCGCACTAGCCCAGCGCACAATGCACATCGAAATCTATCGAAGCCAAACCTATACGCAACCTGAGTTTGCGGAGGTGCGCAACATTATTGATAACTATACCGGGATTGCTGAGTTACGCGGTAATGAGAATAATCCTAGAGAGGTTTTGTAATTATGATTCATCATCGAATCAAGCAAGCACTGCGTGTTTCCATGTTGGCACCGCTGATTGGCTTATTTTTTATAACAAACAGTTTTGCTGCCGATCGCTCCATTACGCTCAACGATGGTCAGCACATCAAATTCAAAAGCCCGATTGGCCAAGTGTTCATTAATAACCCTGATATCGTTGACTACAAGGTAATCAATGACAACACCCTAGTCGTGTTCGCCAATGCTATTGGGCAGTCACGTCTGATCGTCTACGGAATTGATGACGAGGTGTTGCTTTCCGATCGCATCATTGTTGATTTGAATCTTACGGATATTAGGCGTCAACTCAAATTTCATTTCCCTGATGCCAAGGTCAAGGTTCGATCAGTGGGTGAGCAAGTTGCCGTCAGTGGCCTTGTGGATTCGGAAGCGACTCGTGACGACATCTATCGTTTGGTTGCCACTCTGCTAGGACGAGAAAAAACCGAGAAGTGGGACAAAACTCAGAAGCTAGAGTTTAAATCCGACAACTCTGATTATGAAGAGCCGGAAAGTATGGTCTTTGCGCGCAACATGACGTGGGAAGGGATCATCGAACGTATTGAAGTCGCGACCACCCAGCAGGTGAACGTCAAAATATCGGTGGCTCAAGTTACTGAATCGTTTGGCCAAACCGTTGGTGTCGATTGGAGCTCAGTGGGCTCAAGTGTTGGCGAGTTTGTTTTCGACCAGTTCGATGCGGCTAACCTAAGTACATTAATCACTGCGTTAGGTAACGATCAGATTGCAGAAGTTTTGGCTGAACCTAACTTAACCGTGTTATCTGGTGAATCTGCAAGTTTCCTTGTGGGTGGTGAAGTGCCCGTTATCGTTTCTACCAGCAGTAACGTGAACATTTCATTCAAAGAGTTCGGCATCAAACTCGACCTTACTGCCAAAGTGCTTAGCCAAGACAAGATCCGCATGCAGTTAGCGCCTGAAGTGAGCGAAGTTGAGGGCTATGTTGAAGCGGCAGGAATCAAAGTCCCACAATTGGCTTCACGACGTGCGATGACAACCGTTGAACTGGCCGATGGCGACAGCTTCGTTCTCGGTGGCTTGATGAGCAGTGCTGATTTGGAAAAAATGCAAAAGATCCCTTTCGTTGGCGATATTCCAGTACTTGGCGCTGCATTCCGAAAAGCAACCACAGAAAGAAAGCGCACTGAATTGATCATCGTTGCGACCGTGAATCTTGTGGAACCGATGAAACCGAAAGACATTCAACTGCCTTACATCAAGAAGACTTCCACGTTGGCGCGTTGGCTAAACATTAAATGGGATGGTAAGTCGGTGACATCTTCCGATGCAACGATTCGTCTGTTGTCGCAAGGAGGGTTTATCCAATGAAGAAATTACTATTAATGGCGTTATTTACCACGTCACTTTTAGGCTGCGCCTCTGAGCAATATTTTGTTGGTCATGGAGCTGAAGCCTTGGTGTACAAAGAGCACCACAGCTTTGAGTTTGCGATGAAAAACCGTGCTGAAACCACCAAGCAGATTACCGCTTTGATTCAAGATATTGAATCAACGGACAAAGAAGCCACTTATGTCGTGGATTACAAATCAACCCGCAGCCAACAGATGTTGCAAGAGATCTTCGATCAATATCCGTCACATCTCATCGCGCCACAAAGAGTCTCGTATCGAAGCGCTCCGTTGCTACCAAGCGACTTAAAGATTCAGGTGACCTTAACGCGTTTGAAGACTCAACAATGCGCACCAGCACAGATTCACGTTCGGTTGAGGCAGCCAGACTGCTTTGCTGAATCGATGCGCTTCAAGCAAGTGGCTTACAAGTCTCGATTGGTAGGAGAGCAATAATGTTTGACCTGACTAAAGCATTAACAACAAAGGCCAAGCCAGTTCAGACCGGAACGACAGGTGTTGCCGGATGTACTTTGTTCTATCAATCTCAAGAGTGTTTAGACCTTGTTCAAGAAGTCTTTCGATTTGAAGGGTGGAATGATCCTGCATGCGTTAAAGCCAAAGCCGGCTTGACCAAGCTGACAGAACAACAAAGTAGCCACATTGTGATTCTAGAGCTTAATGATTCGACCAATGTTGTTGAAGACGCTAAAGCCTTTGCAAGTAAACTACCCACACACAAAGGCGTGGTGGTGATTGGTAAAGAGGATGCCATTTCTACGCTTCGTTCTCTTAAAGACATGGGTTTTTACTACGTGTTCTGGCCGGTGAATAAGCAGGAATTTGCTGACTTCTTAAATCACGTTAGCAAGAACCTGAAGACGTTCTCTGGTGTGAGTCAGAAACGCAAAGCGAAGCGCGTGGCGATTGTCGGTTCAAAAGGTGGCGTTGGCGCATCGTTTATCACTACTGAGTTGAGCTCAATATTATCGACGCAAGGCTCGGACACGATTCTTGTCGATCATCAATATGCCGATACCAACATTGATGTCTTGCTTGGCTTAAAGGATTTTAAGCCGAGAACCATCGATGAGTTCACCGCACCATTGCACGAAATGGATGAAGAAGGGGCGTTGAGTTACCTAATCAACGCTCGCAAAAATTTACGACTGTTGGCGATTGATGGCGACATGAGCCAAAGCGATGTTCTTAATTACAACCAGACCTTGTGCGAGTTGTTAGCGCGCAACACCAATTTCATTATCGAAGACTTTTCTGGTGGTGTGGATTTCAAAGTTGAACCTCAACTCTTGGTAGAAAACTTTGATGTGGTTGTGTTGGTGTTAGACGCATCTGTGTCTTCAGTAAGAAGTGCAAAACGACTGTATGAAAAAGTCTCCAACTTACAGCTTTCGTTATCGTCGCGTACGCGCGTGATTACGGTGGTGAATTACCATCGCCCGGAAAACGCTTACGTCTTACAAAAGCCCGATCTTATTAAGTATCTAGGCGCAGAAGTTGACCTCGAAGTCGATTACTGCAAAGCGTTAGCGCACATCATTATCGATGGTAAACGCGGCCATAAGCATGACCGTCACATTAGTCGTTCTATGGAACAACTGGTGAAACTGATCAATGGTCAGCCGATGGAGCAGAAGGGCATGAATTCTTGGTTGAAAAAGGTGCGTGTTAAATGAGTTCTAATAAAGACTTATACCTCGCGTTTCGTGGCCAGATATTTGAAGCCCTAGATGTAGAAGCGGTTCAGAAAATGAGCCGTCGAGACCTTGAATCGCAGATACAAGCAGCGGTTGATTTGTTGGCGAATAGCTATCAAAGACCGATCACCTCGATGATGAAGTCAGGCTTGGTAAAAAGCCTGATTGATGAACTGTTTGGTTTGGGGCCTCTACAGCCTTTAGTCGAAGACCAGTCCATTTCCGACATCATGGTGAACGGACCCAACAACATCTTTTTCGAACGACACGGCAAGGTGAAAAAGTCCGAAGTCTCGTTTGTGAATGAAGAACAACTGTTAGCCATTGCTAAGCGTATTGCCTCACGTGTTGGAAGACGTGTTGATGAACTTTCGCCGACGGTCGACGCCAGGTTAGAAGACGGAAGCCGTGTGAATATCGTGATTCCTCCCATTTCGTTGGATGGTACTTCGATCTCTATTCGTAAGTTCAGAGAGCAGAACATCGGCTTTGAAGATTTGATTGGCTTCGGGTCTATGTCTCCAGATATGGCGAGAGTGCTGATGATCGCTTCGCGCTGCCGAATTAATGTATTGATCTCTGGAGGTACAGGCTCAGGTAAAACCACACTGCTCAACGCACTATCTCAATACATTGCTGAAGATGAGCGCATTGTCACCATTGAAGATGCGGCCGAGCTGCGTCTCCAACAACCCAACTTGGTCCGACTGGAAACACGAACATCAAGCGTTGAGCAAACCGGAGCGGTAACGCAGCGTGAATTGGTTATCAACGCGCTTCGTATGCGTCCAGACCGAATTATTCTGGGCGAGTGTCGTGGCTCTGAAGCGTTTGAAATGCTGCAAGCCATGAATACGGGGCACGATGGCTCGATGTCTACGTTGCACGCCAACACGCCGCGCGATGCGATTGCCCGTGTTGAATCCATGGTGATGATGGCGAACTTGAATCAGCCTCTAGATGCGATTCGAAGAACGATAGTGAGTGCCGTTCAGATGATTGTTCAGGTCAACAGGCTGCGCGATGGTTCTCGTAAGATCACGAGTATCTCTGAAATCGTGGGCCTTGAAGGCGAGAGCGTGGTGATGGAAGAGATCTATCGCTTTCGTTATGACGACGCGCATTACGGAGAAACTGTTAAAGGTGAATTCGTCACCGACGGTATTATGCAACGATCTGAGCTTGTGAAAAAAGCGCAATTTTTCGGGCTCTATGATGAGCTCATCGCTGCGTTTAAGGGGGCATAGCATGCTTTGGATTTCATTAATCCTATTTGCGTTTGTGCTACTTTTGATCCGAGATTCAAAGGTCAAAAAGGTCTACCAATTTTTCAATATCGAAGAAGCGGAAGCTGAAAACTTTAATGCGATTAACGTGAAGTCATTGGTGCGCAAGCAAGGCTGGCAAAAATTCAAAGATTCCATCTCACCAACATTAATGGTGTTGGGCCCGAGATCGACGTTGTACATCGCGTTATATATAACGGGTAGCCTTATTGCGTCTTGGTACATCGTTACAGATCTACTATCAATCACCAACTCTTGGTTGGTACTGGGTTCGTCTTTGATGTTTATCTTCTTCGGTTATCGTTTTCTGGTCACAAGAAGGCGTCGAGACTTTGAGAATACGTTCCCTGACGCGTTGAACATTCTAATGAGTGCGGTAACGGCAGGTGACAGCTTAATGCAAGCCATCAGTTATGTGGGTGATGTGATGCACAACCCGATAGGCCGCGAATTTAAGCTAATGGGCGATCGTCTTAAGTTGGGTGAGTCACCAGAAGTGGTGCTTCAACGCTCATGCAAAAACTACCCGTACCCAGAGTTTCTGTTCTTTACCGTGACGATCAGGGCAAACATCGCTCGCGGTGGTCAACTAAAGGGCGTGTTAGCTCGTCTGATTAGGGTTTTGGTTGACTCTCGAACACTTGAGAAAAAGAAGATGGCGATGACGTCGGAAGCGCGAATTTCAGCCAAAATCGTTGCAGCCATTCCTTTGATTTTTATGATTATTCTCAACTACGTTAATCCCGCTAATGTGGATTTTGTTCTCTATGACCCAGAGGGAAGAATCATATTGTTTTACGTGCTGGGTAGTGAGCTGTTCGGCTTGTTCATTGTTTGGTTATTAGTAAGAGGAGTACGCGCATGATGTTACTGGCTTCCCTTATTGTGTTGTTCTTTTCGTTACTCTTTCTAATTGTTGACTCGATTCGCAAAGAGCAACGACATAAGAAAGTTGCACTCTATATTGGAGACGATGCTGTTCGTCCACCTTCGCGTGTAAACCGATTTTTTGTTCGTTTTGGTAAAGAGCATCGACACGAGCTCGAGCAAAAGATGATTGAGGCGGGCTATTACAACACCGAGTGGGCGAAATTTTATTTCCCTGCCAAGTTATTGGTATTGGCGTTGATTTCAGGGTTGGTGCTGTTGGGGGATATGACATCAACCAACAAGTTGCTCGTCGTTATTTTCTCGCTGATTGCCGTCATCGTCGTGCCAGATACCTTGCTGCAAATGCGACGCAAGATGTTGATCAGTCGAACCTCAGCTCAACTACCGTATTTGCTCGACATGATGTCGGTATGTGTGCAAACCGGTATGACGATTGAAGCCGCGCTGGTTTATTTGGGGAAAGAGCTTGCTGAATTTGACTCAGACCTTTGTTACCAAATTAAGCGCACGTCGGATTCTGCAAAAATACACGGACTTGAAAAGGCGCTCAATGATCTGAGTGAACGTATTCCGACGCCACCAGTACGAAGCTTCGTACTGACTATAATTCAAAACCTGCAATACGGGACATCCGTGGCGAGTGTGTTAAGTGATCTCGCTGAAGACATGCGAAAAGTTCAAATTCTTACCGTTGAGGAGAAGGTAGGTAAGCTCTCTGCGAAGATGAGTGTGCCTTTGATCCTTTTCATCATGTTCCCGATCGTTATCCTGATTCTCGCGCCGAGCATCATGCAAATGACATTGAGCATCTAGGGAGAATTGCGAATGATTGGAAAACGTATCGGCTTCATTTTACTCACGCTGAGTGTATTGGCGGGCTGTCAATCGGCACCGACACAACAAAATTTACAGCTTGCCGACGTCACGAGCATGGAAAAAGTGAACAACTATGATGGCTTGATTAGTTATTACAAATCCCAGCTAGAGCAGGGCTCCGAAGATCCAGAGGTGAAAGAGAATCTAGCATGGGCATACTTCCATAAAGGGGATATCGAATCGGCAGACTTTTATGTTCAACATCTGCAAAAAGAGGGGTTTGAAAATCCCAACTTGTACCAATTAGAAGGACAAGTGTTTGATGCAAAAAACGACATTGAAAGTGCCATTTCTGCTTACTTAGCCTCTATCGATGCTGGAAACAGAACAGGTCAAATTCACGTCTTGCTTGGTGTGTCTTACACCAAAGTTGGGAAATACGATGAAGCACAACAAGAGCTCAACCAAGCACGTTTATGCGGTTATGACGATGTCGTCGTTAAGAACAACATCGCAATGATTCAAATGGCTAATGGCGAGTACCAACAAGCGATTCAAACATTGGCTCCGGTTTTAAAAGAAGACCCAGCGAATAAAACCGTTAAAGCTAATCTGGCTATTGCTCTGATGAAAACTCAGCAAATTGACTCGGCCAAAAAGTTACTCAAAGGCGACTTCTCAGCAGAAGAGATCCAGAACATCGCTGCTGAATTGACTCAATTGGGAGTTAATGATGAAGCGTCTTAACAATCAGAAGGGCGTGACGGCGATTGAGTTTGTACTAGGTGCGCTTGTTCTGTTTTTTGCCACCTTTGCGATCTTCGAATCAAGTTACCAAATCTACGTTGTGAACATGACCGAGTATTCGCTGAGAGAAACCATCAGGAATACCAAAATATATGAAGGTAAAGGGATCAACGAACAGTACGAGAATAAGTTTAGGTCGTTAATTGAAGACGATGACAACCTGTGGAGTTTCTTAATTGATAGCTCTCGTTTTTCTATCGCAGGTCAATACTTCAAAACCTATGACGACTTTATCGCGAACACGGGACACTCAGATCAAGGCTTGAACTTCAACTATGACTTGGCAGAAATTACAGTGACTTACCGCTACACACCCGTAATTAAACTGACCGGTGCCGTTGACAGAGATATCTCACGCACCATGGTTTTGAACTTAGAGCACGAGGGGTGGAAAGATGATGCTCCGTAAGCAATGCGTGCTTTCCAAAAGACGCCAGCAAGGCTCGTACACCATTGAGTTAGTTTTCATTCTTGTGGCCTTATGGGGCGTTTATCTGTTTGGGGCTGACTTGAGCTATCAATTGCTCGCACGTGCCAAGCTTGATCGATCCAGCTTTGCCTTAGTCAATGTTATCAAAGAGCGGACTCGTTATTTTGAGGCAGATGTGTTGGCAGGAACGAACCTATCTGTGACCAACGCAGAATTACTAGACATGACGAAAGTAGCAAGCCGAATGCTCAATACACCAGTAGACAATGTGGCCATCAAGATTGAATCGTTGACCAATAAAACGAATGTTGCTGAATTCTCAACCAGCAAGTATCGAAGCCTAAATTGCCAAACCGATTCGATTCTCGATCATGCGGATCTAGCGCCTGTAGAGAAGGGGGTTGTGTATCCATTGTACCGAATCAGTCTTTGTGAAGAGGAAAGCTCTTGGTTCAAACCCTTCTTCAACGGTGGTAGCAGTACCACCGTTAAGATTGGCTCTTCTTCAATAATGCCAGGGAGATAATGAAATGAAAATGCAGTATGGGCGTCAAATCAATCGCCAGCATATCAGTCTCCAAAGACAACAAGGGGTTGCCGCGGTGTGGATGGGCTTACTGCTTGTTCCAATCATGGGCATGACCTTTTGGGCGGTTGAAGGCACACGTTATGTGCAAGAGACCAGTCGATTACGAGATTCCGCAGAGGCTGCTGCCATAGCGGTGACCATTGAAGATCAACCGGTTCAGGCTCGTGGGCTAGCAACCAAATATGTCGAAAACTATGTTCGAGACATCAAATCAACCAACCTTTCTGCAGACCGTTTCCACCAAGCAGAAGACGAGGGTGCTGGGGTTCTTGAATACATCCAATACACAGTGAATGCCAAGACGACACACGACTCTTGGTTTGCGAGTAGCTTTATCCCGTCTTTTGATGAGCAGCAAGACCTGGCGGGCCGTTCGTTAGCGAGAAAGTACCCGGTGTATCTTGGTGACAACAACATCGACATTGTTTTTGTGTCGGACTTTTCCGGTTCAATGAACGACAGATGGGGTTCAAATCGAAACAGAAAAATCGACGATTTGAAAACCGCCATCGATGAAATATCCAGCAAAATTCTTTGCACATCGATTAAACAGGACTATGTCGATGGAGAGTGGAAATACGTTTGTGATGAGCCCGGAGAAGATACCACCGGAGACAAGCTGCTTAACCGAGTTGGCTTTGTGCCATTTAACGTTCGAACGAGGGAAATCGTCTCGGGTAATAGAGCCAACGCGACAAGCCAATTGAGCTACAAAGATAACTATAAAACCAACGTATCGCCTTATTCTTACAACGATGTTAACTGGGATTACTGGCGTACCTATTCGCAAGATTATGTGCTTGATTGTGCGTACTGGAAATCATATTGCCCAAACCCAAAATCGGACAATCAAAAGTACGCCAAACGTATCAAGGATTTGATTAATCAAGATAATTACCGAGTTGCTGACGTATACAACTATGTAGATTTATCGACATCAGTGTCGACGATGTTTACTGATAAGTCGGGGTTACAGCCTGATTTCTATGGAGTGAGTGGAACTCGTCTATTTAACGCGCATGGTTCTTCCGATTCATCGCAGTTTTCCAATATTCGCTTATCGAACAAGCTTTCAGACTTGAATCCGATTAGTTCGATGTGGGCAGACGGTGGTACGGCGGCATTTCAAGGCATATTGAGAGGTTCTCAAGTTCTGCATGATGGTGACCCAAACAGTTCCGATCAAGAAGAGCAGCAAGTCTACAACAAGAAAATCAAGATGCTACTGATTTTGAGTGACGGGCAGGAGAGCCCTAATAACGGCATTCTCAAAGGGCTCGTCGACAAGGGGATGTGTGACAAAGCAAGAGAAGAGATACCGGGCTTATACATAGGTGTTATTGGTATCGACTTTCGAGCATCTCAACAAAGTGGTTTTCAAGACTGTGTTGTTGATTCAAGTGAAGACATCATCGATGTATCTAACCTCGATGAATTGATTGAAAAGATAGAAGAACTCATCCGTAAAGGCTCAAAAACAAGCGGAATCACTAAGTTGTACTAGAGGAAAATATGAAAAAGTTAATGGTCAGTTCAATCGTTTTATCGACATTGCAGCTTAGTTTTATCGCTAATGCGGAAGAAGGTATCAGTACTTATTGCGACACTGCGTTTAGTGAATATCAACACAGTGTTACGGTTGACGATGTCGTTGGCATTGCACAACACAGGCAGGGCTTTTTACAAATAGAGCAGCCGTCTGACAGCAGTGAGCTAAAGCAAGCGTTAGCAGGTCAATCTAATCTAGGTAGGAACCAATCAGGATGTAAGACTTGGATCAGTAACCAAGATCGTCAAGGGTTACTAGCACGTCTTCATTTTGGTTTTGACCAACACAATTTATCGCCGATGGGCAGCAAAGCTCTGAGCCAACTTGCAGGCGAATTAAACACTAACGGCAGTGCGATTACGGTGGATGGGCACACCGACAGCACAGGTGCAGAGGGTTATAACCAAGCGTTAGGACTACAAAGAGCGCTCACGACATCAAATGCTTTGGTTACCAATGGCGTGGAGAAGAACCGCTTGGTCATTCGTTCATTTGGTGAAAGTGAACCTATCGCGTCTAACGCAACGCCGGAGGGTAGAGCCAAAAATCGACGCTCAGAAATTTGGGCCTCTTCGAACGATGCCGCTGAATTAGAAAATTAGGATGCGCGATTGGGTTTGGTTGTTGCTTAGTTCTAGGTAATAACCGCCCTAGATCATCGCTCTTGGGATTTTTGTTACAACGTATACTAATGAATGTTCGATTAAGTTTAACCGTCTGATACTAAAGAAATATTAATGCTTTTTGATAAGTTCTCTTCTGAAGGGATGCAAAGAAATATCGATGTCGATACTTGGGTATCTATATTGGATAACATACGAGACATAATGGATGCGTCTAATGCAGGCATCATCATGATCTCTGATTTGAGTTGCTCTGGTTCTGAGAGTGTGTGGAGCTCCTCAAACATATCGTGCAACCAACATAAGAGCAAAATTAGCTTCTTTTGTGAGTATGTGCATAACGAAAATCGCACGGTCTATTTGAGTGGTCACGCTGGTGGTGATTCCGTTTCTGCAAATGGTAAGGGTGCCTATAAGTCTTTTTGCGGAGTTCCTGTTAGGGATATAGATGAACAAGTGTTTGCAGTGCTCTTGGTGTTTGATTTGAGCCCAACAACGTATACGCAAAGCCAAGTTAACTTGATTGAAAACATTTCAACCTTGCTGCGTTCCGAAATCCTATTAAAAGAAGAGAGTCGGATTTTATACAAAAATAGTCATTTTGATATCATGACTACGCTGCTGAATAGAAGGGGCTTTTTCCACGAATTCAACAAAGCAAACATCAGCGATGGAGAGATCGTTTGTTTGTATTTCGACTTGGATAATTTGAAGTACATCAATGATACCTATGGCCACTTCAAAGGTGATGACTATATCTCTGGCTTTGCGTCATGCATAAAAAACAATGCAAAGTACAACATCATATCGGCTAGAGTCGGTGGTGATGAATTCATCGTCGTCATACATTCAGAAGAAACCGGTTATGCTTCTGAGTTGGTCAATAAAATTCACGCTGAATTCGATGACTTCATTGAAGGTTTTCGTTGTGATGATGATGTTCCGCTCGGTTTTTCATATGGTTGTGGTACTGCGGATTCTCGAAGTTTCAACATTATTAATCTAATAAAGTCGTCTGATGAAAACATGTACCTCAACAAGAAGAACAAGATTTAGATGTTTGTGACAGCTGTAAAAAAGCCCACTGGATGTGGGCTTTGATGTAGATGATGCTTTAGCTATTTTCGAAACTAAGCTCGAATGATCATTTGTTCGCGCTCAGGACCGACCGATACCATCACAATTGGCACGCCCATCAATTCTTCGATACGAGTTACGTAATCTTGTGCTGCTTGAGGAAGGCTCTCAAACGTGCGGCAACCCGTGATGTCTTCATCCCAACCTGCCATATCTTCATAAACAGGTTTTAGTTCGGCCGTTTGTGGCCAAATCGGGTTCTCAGTATGTTCGCCTGAGTACGCGGTACAGATCTTAAGTTCAGACAAACCAGACAGGCAATCGATCTTAGTCAGTGCGATTTCCGTTGCAGCTTGCAGGTCAACGCCGTTGCGAGTTGCTACTGCGTCGAAGTAACCCATATCACGTGGGCGGCCTGTTGTTGCACCGTATTCGTTAGAGCTTTCGCGGAAGCTGTCTTGCTCTTCCATTGCAGTTACAAGCGTGCCAGTACCCACTGACGAACTGAAAGATTTAGCAACAGCAATAACGCGTTCAGGGCGAAGGGCAGGTAAACCGCTACCAATGCCTGCATAAGCTGCAGTTACATTCGAAGACGTTGTCCAAGGGTATTCACCGTAGACAAGGTCGCGACCTGCGCCTAACTGAGCTTCAAACAGTAAGTTTGCGTCTTGCGATTGCAGTGCTTTTAGCGGCTCAGTTACGTTGCAGATGAACGGGCGCCAAGCTTTAGTCACTTCAAGTAGCCATTCTGTCATTTCAGAAGCAGTCTGAGTGAAGTCACATTGAGGGTATAGTGCTTTAAGTTGAGGCATTTTCCAATCAAGCAGGAATTGAATGCGCTGCTCTAAAATCTCAGGCTGATTCAGCCAACCGACAAGAATGCCTTTCTTCATCACGCGGTCGCCGTACGCTGGAGCAATACCTTGACGTGTTGAACCGTAAGCGCCATCGCCCAAACGTTCTTCTTCAAGTGTATCTTCAAGAGCGTGTAAAGGGAGACACAGTGTCGCACGATCGGAGATCGCCATTTTCACTTTGATGCCAGCCGCTTGTACTTCTGCAATTTCTTCAGTTAGCGCAGCAGGGCTTATCACCATGCCAGGGCCAAGAACCGCTGTACAATCAGGATTAAAAATACCACTCGGTAGTTGGTGCAGTTTGAAAGTACCGAAGTCATTTACCACAGTATGACCTGCATTGTTTCCGCCTTGAAAACGAATGCTAGCAGAAGCTTGGTCTGCTAAAAAATCGACGATGCGGCCTTTGCCTTCATCACCCCAGTTTGCGCCCACAACAACGATAGATGGCATAATTTTTCTCCTAACTGATTGAGAAATCATGTTAGGCCTACAAAGTGGATAAGAGAAATTAATTATCTTTATTATCTTGATAAGAATTCCATATATACTTAAAGTCTTAAGCTAGAAACGAGATTCCCTATCGCGTTCGTTTATCACTGTAGGGAATGATATAAGTGACACGAGAGAGGGGACATGATGCTCGATATTAATTTGTTGAAGACGTTTGTGACGCTTGCGGAGTACAAGCATTTTGGGAAAGCGGCCAATGCACTGCATATGACACAACCCAATGTGAGCTTGCACCTAAAACAATTAGAACAACAAACGCGTATAAAGTTGATTGAAAGAAGCCCATTTCAATTAACTCAAGCGGGTGAACGACTATTGGAAACAAGCCAACGTACGTTACTCGAACTGCAAATTTGTCAGGCCGATCTCAACGCCATTAATGACCTTAAAATAGGGACATTAACCATTGCCGTAAGTGACATCATTTCTCGATTCTTGCTGATTCGCCCGTTCCAGAAATTCAAAGCGCAGTATCCCGGTATTGACCTTACGCTATTGAATACCACGTCATCTCAGGCATCGAGTTTAGTTAAAAATGCTCAGGCGGATATTGGCTTTGTTATCGCCAAAGAACAGCACAACGAGTCGTTATATTTCACAAAGCTTCAGGAACTTTCTTGGTGTGCGCTAGGCGATGGGTTTAATATCCAAGACTCTGCTGTCGAGCTCACTTTGATTCTACTGGGCCATGATACGAGAACACGTGACTTCATCGATGAAGGTTTACCAAATTTAAACCTACCCAATCACAGGGTAATGGAAGTAGGAAGTGTCGACGCTCAGATCGACTGGGCAGAAGCGGGTTTTGGTGTGGCGATTGTTCCTGAATTTGCAATATCAACTAAGCAACATCTGAACTCAAAAGTCACACCATTGGCAAACTTTTCGAGCACCAGTCTTGGCTATATTGTGAGGCAGAATCAAGTGTTGTCGAAAGCGACCAAGCAGTTGTTAGGGTGGGTGAATGATGAGATTACTCTGTTGCAAAACAAATAATACCATCCCTGAATCTGTTCCAGTTAAGCCCACATCGTGTGGGCTTTTTTGTGCCTGAAAATCTCAGTCTGTACTGAATCTATAGGCTCCGGAACGACCTAGCGCGCACCATCAGCAATTCGTCTTACAAATCGGAGTTTTAAAACTCGTCGTTGACAAAGTTTGATAATCAAACTAAATTTCAATTAATTACTTTGATTGTCAAATTACTTGTTAATCAAAGGGTTTTATTCACAACGATCGCCTAACCACAAACACCAGTTAAGGACACCATTTTGAGTTTTCCAACACGTCACCAACACAACTTTTCTTCACATAACAGCCAAGGTGAGAAACGCACGTTCTACGTCTTGTTATTGACAGTCGTTACTATGGTTGTCGAAATCGTTGCGGGCTCTATTTACGGTTCAATGGCATTGCTTGCCGATGGTTGGCATATGGGAACACATGCTGCGGCGTTTGGGATTACCTTGTTTGCATACCGATATGCGAAGAAACATGCCGAGAGCGAACGTTTCTCTTTTGGTACAGGTAAGGTTAGCGTGTTAGGGGGCTACACCAGCGCTATTGCATTGGGTATTGTGGCGTTGTTGATGCTGGTGGAGTCAGTACATCGCTTGTTCAACCCACAGGCTATTCAGTTTAATGAAGCGATTATTGTTGCGTGTATTGGTTTGACAGTGAATGTCGTGAGTATGTTTTTGCTAGGGTACCATCACCATGATCACGGACACGACCACTCTCATTCTGAACATAAGGGACACAGCCACAATCATCAACATGATAGGCATCAAGAGCACAAAGGGCACCATCACGATCACAACCTACGCGCAGCCTATATGCATGTGTTGGCGGATACTCTAACTTCGCTGCTTGCGATAGTTGCTCTGCTATTTGGTAAGTTTTACGGTTGGAACTGGTTGGATGCGGCTATGGGAACGGTTGGCGCATTCGTGATTGCCAAGTGGACGATGAACCTTATGAAACAAACCAGTCCAATCCTGCTGGATGAGAATATCGACCAAGATTATCGTGACTCAGTGACTGAAACCTTAACGCCTTATGCATCGGTCACTGATTTCCATATGTGGAAGGTGAGTGGGCATCATTATTCAGCAGCGATTACTCTTGAATCAAACAGTGATAAAACCGTCTCTGAATATAAACAAATGCTCGCCAAGTTTGATAAGATTAATCATCTTACTCTTGAGGTGCATTCAAACGTCCATGCGAAATATAGAACAGCTTAACCAAATACTGACTGAGTTCTACGATAAAATGTCTTCGTGGGAGCAGTCTGTTGTCAAAGAGACGGGTTATTCCCTGGCTCAAGTACACACCATTGAAGTACTTGGTATGCATGGCGCGTTAAGAATGAAAGAGCTCGCTGAAAAGTTGGGTATCACCACGGGTACACTTACTGTTCAAATCGAAAAGTTGGTTAAAGCCGAATTGATTGAACGCCATGAACACCCAACGGATCGTCGTGCAATTGTGGTGGCATTAACTGATGAAGGTCAGAAGATCCACGTTCACCATAACCAGCTTCACTTGAATTTGGTTAATGAGCTGACGCAAGACATCGAAGAAGACGAGAAATTGGTATTATTGAAGTGCCTAACCAAGATGGTGAAAGCGTTTTAGTCAGCCTTAAGTTCGCACTCTAACTTATTATCTGCAAAGCGATTGATTAAGAAATCCAAAAATGGACCTGACTCTAATTGAGTAGGTCCATTTTTTTCGCCGTTTACGCTCGACAGTACAATCACTCATCGATGGGTTCACTGTTTAAAAAACGAGTCAAAATCTCCAATATTGGTCTTCGTTCTTGCTCCTCTGATGAGCCAAAAAAGTGTCATTTCTAACCCTAAGGTCAATAATTATCCAAAGTGTTTTAATTCAAAGCCTTACATAGCAAGGCGTTCAAGCCTTTACGCTCCGTCAAATAGCTGTCTCTCACTTTTATCATTCAACTAATGTACATGTAATAAATTTGTGTTATTGATAAATTTAACTTTAGTTGGCTGTTTCATTTGCTGTTTAAATGCAATTAAGAACGTCATAGCTAGTGGACTTAGAAGCCACTGTTTTAGACGCTCATTATCGATATAAAAACCATAATAATAATCAGGTCGCGCAAGTTGGTTATCCATTCTTTGATGCGATTTATTTAGATACTCATAGTTAATTTAGTAAAGACGAGCCACGTATATGAATATAAAGAAAAAGCTCTATTCGTTGGGGATGTTCTCCATCTTCGGCATGATTTCACTGCTGTTTACCACATCACAATTTGCAGACACCACCGCTCAAATGAGCGAAGCCAAACAAATAACCAAAGAACTTGAAGTGCGTTTGCTCAACCTTCGCCGTAACGAGAAAGATTTCTTACTGCGTAGCGATATGAAATACCTCGACAAGTTCGACGTAAACTACAACAAATTCTTAGCGTCGGAATCTGAGCTAGATACAGTGCTCAGTGATTTAGGTTTAGCCAACAGCACACACTTACGTGAAGACATCGAAACCTACCACACCAGCTTTGTTAACCTAGTCAAAGCGAGCGAAGTCTATGGTCTAGCTCGTGACAAAGGCCTGCTAGGCGAGTTTCATGTTTTACTCGATAACATCAGCGCGACAGCCAGTGCTGAACAAAAAATCGAACTTTACCTGTTCAATGACTTAATTGAGAAGGGGGAGTTTGACCCGAGTGTTCTTACTATTACTTCTAGTGTTGGAAGCTCAATTGCTTTGATAGATGCTGCGCGCCAAGTGGTTGAGCAGAAGCGCGTGATCGGTTTGAAGCATAACGAAGGCCTGCTAGGCGAAGCGCGTTCTGGTTCACACGTTATCGAGACTCAATTTAAAGAGTTCTCGGCGGTGCTAGACCAACAAACGCAGCAAGAGATGGACAAACTATCGCTGATCAACAACATCCTTTGCGTCACGCTACTCGTGTCAATCATTCTGTTCAGTTGGTTAATTGTCCGTTCTATTATTGGCAAGATTGAGTCACTGCTTTCGGTGATTCGCAATATTGTTGATTCTAACGACGTGTCTATTCGTTCCAACCTTGATGGTAAAGACGAACTCAGCACTTTAGGCCAATACTTCAACCAATTGCTTGATCAGCTGGAAGGCTTGATCGCGGCATCTCAATCTAAGTCACTGCAGCTGACGCAAAGCACGTCGAACATGCATGACGAGCTAGAGTCAGTCATCAAACAGTTTGAAGTTCAAGCAAATCACACCTCTACCATGACAACGTCAGTGCAAGAAATGGTACTCACAATAGGTGAAATCTCAGAAAGCACATCAGTTGCGGCTGAAGGTGTTCATCAAGCAAAAGTGAATGCCGATAAAGGCCGTGAAGTGGTGGTTGAAACCATCAGCAATATCACCCAGTTGTCTGAACGCCTTTCAAGTAGCCAAGATTCGATCAGCTCCCTGAACCATCATGTTGATCAAATCGGCGATGCAGTAAACATCATCCAAGGCATTGCAGAACAAACCAACTTGCTGGCACTAAATGCAGCCATTGAAGCGGCACGTGCGGGTGAACAAGGCCGAGGCTTCGCGGTAGTTGCCGATGAAGTACGTGCACTAGCAAGCAGAACGCATCAATCGACCACAGAGATAACCTCAGTGGTGAGTGCAATTCAAAGCCAGATGCAGGCGTCGATGACAGAGATTGGCGAGTGTAATCAACAAGGCCAACTAACGCTGAAAGATTCAGAAGAGCTGGATGCAAGCTTGCAACTTATCTTGAGCGATATGGAAAGCATCCAAGGTAATTCAGAACGTATTGCCTCAGCGATTGAAGAGCAGGGTGCAGTAATGGCGCAAGTGAGCGACTCAATCAATGAGCTGAACACTATATCGAACGACAATAACGCTTCGGCGCAGCATTGTTTAGTTGAAGTGGACAAGGTAGCAGAACAAGCGAACGACATGGACCAAGCGGTCGCGCAGTTCAAGACTTCGTAAACCACATAGAACTTACTAAAACAAAAGGCGTGGATCATCTGCGCCTTTTTTGTGCCTGAAATTCACATAGATAAAAGACAAGAATAAAAAAACGGCCCGATCTGGGGGAAGATCTGGGCCGTTATATTACGTATTTAAAGGGGAATTACTTATTTCGGCATTCCAGCACATCCAGTGCCAGTTCAACCGCTTTATCAATATTGTCGTATCCCGCTAATTTACCTGAGCTGATAGGACCAAGCACATTAGCGTATAACGAGAGCTGCTTGTTAAATGGCAGGCTCAACTGCTCATATAAACGCTGGCGAATCTCGGCATGTTGCTCAGGAGCGTGAGCAGCAAGGCTTTTCAAAGTGTCATAAACAAGAGTGGTGGTAGTGTTCATTCGTCTCTTTATCATTAAGTGGGAGGCGCTTATTTTATAATCTTTTGAGGTTTGTTTACTGTGATATAAGTCATACAATATTATTAATGTGTTTATCTTTTGAGTCTAATGAGAATAAGGCATTCCAAAATAGACTTAAGTATCTGTGAAATATAACTAAAATAATGACAGACTGTCGAACACACGAACGAATTAGCGCGTTTCTGGCAAACGGTTAAATCTATAGGAAGAGGAACAACATGCACTACGACGTATTCAACGGAGACGCAGATGGCATAATCGCGTTGTTACAGCTGCGATTAAGTGATCCACGGGAGAGCGTGCTCATTACAGGTGTAAAGCGTGATATTAAGTTGGTCTCTCAAGTTGTTACTCAAATTACGGAGCCGGGTAAGCAAGGTGACGTTTCATCCGTTACTGTTTTAGATGTGTCGATGGAGAAAAACCTGCCTGCATTGCACTCACTGCTAGACGCCAACATCAAGGTATTTTATTGCGATCACCACCGAACAGGGGATGTCCCAACTTCTGAGCATTTAGATACTCTGATTGATACCGCGCCAGAGAGCTGCACGAGCTTGCTGATAAACCAGAAGCTGAATGGTGCGCATCTGGCTTGGGCAATCGCGGCTGCCTTTGGCGATAATCTAAAAACCGTGGCCGTGCGGCTAGCGGATGAAAATGGATTCGATCCATCTCAAACAGAGTTTTTAGAAGAGCTAGGTACCTTGGTTAACTACAATGGTTACGGTTCGTCACTAAGCGATTTGCATTTCACGCCAATTGAGCTCTACCAAACCCTTTATCAATATCCGAATCCGTTTGATCTTTTGGATGATAAAGACTCGGTGTTTTATCGACTACGAGATGCTTATCAAAATGATCGCCAGCAGTTATCAAACCTTGCTCCTGTTTATGAAAGTGAAGTCGCACGTGTGTTTGAACTGCCAGGTGAGACGTGGGCAAGGCGCATCAGTGGCGTATTTGGTAATGAAATCGTTAATCAAGATCCAAACCGAGCGCAAGCAGTATTAACGAAAAACCAAGACGGCGAGTCTTACACGGTGAGCTTACGGGCGCCATTATCAAACAGAACGGGTGCAGACGAAATTTGCTCAAGCTTTGAAACGGGTGGAGGAAGAAAAGCAGCGGCTGGTATTAATCAACTTAATGAACTTGATAAGGTGAATTTTATTTCACTATTGGATGTATATTATTCATCTGGTGCTGAGGGTTAACTGAAAGATTTCCGGTGTATAGATTTAAAATTCCCAAAATTCTTACTCCTATGTTCCGTTATACGTGTGCATTGCTAGCACATGTATTATGGCTATATCCAGGCTATTTTAGTGATGTCACTCGCAATGGTGTCTGGTCTGAGGTCAGTAATTACGGCGTGTTTTGGGTGAATTTTGCCGATTTAAAGTTCATTTTTTCTTGTCGGTGATTTTTTATATTTTTGGTTAATTATCTTAGTGAATTAAGCTTGATTAAACATTTGCATGGTCAATGCATTCGACCGAAAATAACAGTTTTTAGCATTTCAATTTGAATGAAAAGTCAAAACCATATTGATTATGATATTCAATCTGTGACTTAAAATCACAAGTTAAATCAAAGGTCATCTTTTCCTATAAATTCTATTACTTCTCTATAAATATTCATGATTACAATGAATTGGTTCGGTTGTGATGGGCACAGCTGTTAAGTAAGGAAGTGGGACTAATGTTGAAACGTAAAGCTCTACAATTAGCAGTATCGGTCGGCATGGCGGCTATGTCAGGCGCTGTTTATGCGAATGGTTCAGATATGACGAATCCAGATTCTGGCGTCGTGGTTGGTTATTGGCATAACTGGTGTGACGGTGGCGGCTACCAAGGTGGTAATGCGCCATGTGTGACGCTGAATGAAGTGAACCCAATGTACAACATCGTGAATGTGTCATTCATGAAGGTTTACGATGTGGCTGATGGTCGAATCCCAACTTTTAAACTGGACCCAACCATTGGGCTTTCAGAAGAACAATTTATTGACCAAATCTCTGAACTCAACAAGCAAGGTCGTTCTGTACTGTTGGCTTTGGGTGGCGCTGATGCACACGTAGAGCTAGAAACCGGTGATGAAAGAGCCTTTGCTGATGAGATTATCCGTCTTACCGAGCGTTACGGTTTCGATGGTCTAGATATCGACCTTGAACAAGCAGCCGTAACCGCAGCAAACAACCAAACGGTCATTCCTGACGCACTTAAGCTAGTAAAAGATCACTACCGTGCCGAAGGGAAAAACTTCCTTATTACTATGGCGCCTGAGTTCCCGTATCTAACAACAGGCGGCAAGTATGTACCTTATATTGATAATCTAGAAGGTTATTACGACTGGATTAACCCACAATTCTACAACCAAGGTGGCGACGGTATCTGGGTTGAAGGTGTGGGTTGGATTGCTCAAAACAACGATGCGTTAAAAGAAGAATTCATCTACTACATCTCTGATTCGCTTATCAACGGAACGCGCGGCTTCCACAAAATCCCACATGACAAGCTCGTGTTTGGTATTCCTTCAAGTATCGATGCGGCCGCGACAGGTTTTGTGCAAGAGCCACAAGATTTGTACGACGCGTTTGATAGCCTAACGGCGCAAGGCCAGCCTCTACGTGGTGTGATGACTTGGTCTATCAACTGGGACATGGGCACGAACAAAAATGGCCAACAATACAACGAGCAGTTTATTAAAGACTACGGCCCGTTTGTACACGGTCAAGTAACGCCACCACCAGTCGAGGGTGAGCCAGTTCTTAAAGGTATCGAAAATACCCGTGTTCTTCACGGCACAACGTTTGATCCTATGGAAGGCGTAACGGCAACAGACAAAGAAGACGGCGATCTAACGTCATCAATCGATGTTGAAGGTTACGTTGAAACCAGTGTGATTGGTACTTACGTTCTAACTTACCGAGTGAAAGACAGCGATAACAACGAAACTACTAAAGCGAGAACGGTAGAGGTTTACAGCCAGAAGCCGGTATTTAATGGTGTGTCTGACACGACTGTTGTGTTGGGAACTGCGTTTGATGCTATGGCGGGCGTGACAGCAAATGATGCTGAAGATGGCGACCTAACAAGTACTATCACACACACTGGCAGTGTCGATGTAAATGAAATCGGCAACTACACGCTTGTGTATAGCGTAACAGACAGCGCGAACCAAACTGTAACCGCTGACCGTAAGGTGTCTGTGACTGATGACTCTAACTGTGCTGCGGCATGGGATGCCGACACCGTTTATGTGGAAGGCGACCAAGTATCTCATGACGGTTCAACGTGGGGAGCTGGGTGGTACACTCGCGGTGAAGAACCTGGAACGACAGGTGAGTGGGGCGTTTGGAGAAAAGTTTCAGACTCTTCATGTGGTGGTAACCCAGATCCGGGCGATGACTTAGAGCTTGTAGTTTCAGGGCTTCAATCAGAATATGCGCCAGATAACGGTAATGTTCGTTTAGATCTAACACTGACATCAAATGAAGCGTTAGATGTTACCGCTATGGTGATCAACAGTGCAGGTACTGTGGTTGAGCAAACTAAGGTTAACGTAACGGACAGTCGCGCTATTACCATCGACTTATACGATGTAGCGGAAGGGCAATATGCACTCGAAGTGGTCGGCAAAGCGTCTGACGGTGAAATGGTGATGGTAAACGATTCTTTCGCTGTTAAAGACGGCGGCGGTACAACACCTCCTCCAGGTGATTACCCTCCATATGAAGCGGGTACAAACTACGCAGCGGGTGAGATTGTGGTCGGCAGCGATAATGGCTTGTACGAATGTAAACCTTGGCCATACACGGCATGGTGTGCAAGCGCGTCTTACGCTCCAGCAGATAGCCAATACTGGCAAGATGCTTGGACAAAGCTGTAGTCTGATAGCTCAACGCTAGCAATATAAAGTAGACGATCAAAGAGAGGCCATTGTGCCTCTCTTTTTTACGCTCAAATATTTCTTACTTAGAGCTTTAAAACCCACTTAACCTTAAACTCTGCTCTGCATATTGCTCTAGATCAAAATAGGAGTGATTATCAATTGTATTACTTGTTAAGAAATAGCACTATGCGCTCATTGAATTTCCCATATTGTTAATATTTGCATAATGAATCTTGCTCAAGTCGACCTCAATCTACTCGTTATTCTTAAACACCTTCTTGAAGAGAAGCACGTTTCCAACACGGCATTGGCTCTGGATATGAGCCAACCTACGGTGAGCCGAGCTCTGCAAAAACTGCGTACTGTTTTCAATGATGACCTACTGGTGCGAGCGGCTTATGGCTATGAGTTAACGCCAAAAGCAGAAGCCATTAAGCAAGATCTCAACTCGGTTCTGACACGTTTAGAAAAGCTGGTACATGGCGATGTATTCGAACCACAAAGCAGTGACAGTACGGTTCGCTTTTTTGGTTTAGTGCCTAATGTCGCGCACTTGTTGCCGAAGGTAGTTGCGGAGATACGCCAACAAGCGCCGAACATGATTGTTGATATCGACTCGATTCCTAAACGACACTTTGAGCCTCTGTTATCCGGTGATGCGCACTTTGTGTTGTCGACCCACGAGCCATTAAGTTCAGAGCAAAATTTGTATCGAATGTTCGTGATTAGCCGCGATTACCGTTTGTTGATGAGTAAAAACCATCCTCTGGCAGATAAAGAGCTCACCGTTGATGACTTGTTGAATAGCCAACTTGGTCAAATCTCACTGCAAGGGGATAAGAAGCTCTCGATCGAAAGTCGATTTAAAGATCTTGGCTTGATTGATAAGCAGCGCCAGTTGTCCATTCCAATTCAGCTTTCCAATTTTAACGTCGCGCCGGATATGGCAGAAGCAACCGACATCATCTTTCATTTACCGACACCTTTTGCACAACAAGCCGCTAAGCAAAGAGATCTTGTTTGTAAACGTGTGCCTAAAGCGTTGCGCCACCCATCAGAAGACGTCTACTTATACTGGCATAAGCGCTTTCATAACGACCCGATGTGTCGCTGGGTTCGCAATATATTCAAAGAGCTCTATACATAATTCATCTGCAGGGTGAATGAAAATTACAAATACCTATCGATTTGAATATGGATCTCTTTAGTTATTTGATTGGTGAATAACGAGAATCGATTTTTGGTATGAAACTTTCGTTGATAAGAATGGTGGCTGGTTGTTTAATGCAAACCATTATCATTACCAATCACATATAAGAATGAATATCATGTCTGAGAGATCTCTTTTGATTCGCAAACCTCTTTTGGTTCGTAAACCCCTTTCGATCGCAGTCGCTGTTATTTGTACCTCACTTTCAGCTAACGTGTTAGCGCAAGAAGAAGCGCAAGCAACAGATGAACAAATGGTTGTTACGGCAACTCGTACCGAGATGGCACTAAAACAAGCGCCAGCTTCAATGTCGGTTATCACCGCGCAAGACATTGAAGATAGCCCTGGTATTACCTTGGCTGATATCGTTGCAGAATCAACGAGTGTAGAGTCTGATTTTGATAGCACACGTGCTGGCCGTCAGATGATCTCTATTCGTGGTATGGATTCAGACTACACTCTTATCATGGTGAATGGCCGCCGTCTAAGCTCAGCGAGTGCCATCATCCGTGGTAACGACTTCGACCTATCAACTATCCCTGCTGATTCAATTGAACGTGTTGAAATTATCCGTGGCCCAATGTCTGCACTTTACGGTTCGGATGGTATGGGCGGTACAATCAACATCATCACTAAGGCTCCAGAAAACGATTGGAGCTCTACACTGAGCATGGACTCGTCATCTCCAATGGATGGCAACGGTGGCCAAGAGCAGTCTGTTGGTTTTACTACTTCTGGTGCGTTGATTGAAGATGAGCTGTTCGCGCGAGTTTCTGTTAACCAAACAAGCCGTAACGCATGGCAACCATATTCTGGTACACACAGTTCTGGCTACGATCGTGAAGATATTACAGCTTTAGAAGACCGTGACACGCTAAGCATGCTTGCTAACCTGACATGGCATGCAACAGATAACCAAACCATAGATTTCGATTTTGGTTACAGCGACGACGAACGTAATTCAGCGGCTGAAAGCTCAAGCTCAGTTATTGAGTCTGACACGCGTGTTGTACGTAATAGCCAAGCGATTACACACAGTGGTTTTTGGAGCTGGGGTGACACGCAAGTACGTTACTCACGCGAAAATGTGACTGACAATGATGCGGCTGATCTGGGTAATAACTTCAGCAGCGATATCGAAGAATTAACTCAGATTGTTGAAGCGTCTGCGACCACTTATCTTGGTGAAAGCCATACGCTAACGTTTGGTATGGATTACCAACTGAGCGAGCTGACGAACAAAGAGAACCTAGTGAGTGGTTCATCTGAGGCATACCAAGGTGCACTATTTGTTCAGGACCAATGGTTAATGACGGATCAACTAACGGCAACCATTGGTGGTCGTTTAGATAAGCATGAACTGTATGGTGAAGAGTTCAGCCCACGTGTGTACTTGGTACACCAAACAACGAATGACTTAATCATCAAGGGTGGTGTGGGTAAAGCATTTAAAGCACCAACATTGACTCAAAACCAATCTGACTACCAAGTATCAAGCTGTAAAGGTGGCTGTGCGTTAATCGGTAATGAAGATCTAAGCCCAGAAACAAGCTTAAACTACGAGTTGGCGGCGGTTTACACTCAACCTCGTTGGAATATCGAAGCGGCATTGTTCCGGAATGAGATTAATGACCTTATTGAAAGAACAGACGGTTACTGTCCTGAAGGCGGTGATTGGAACGAAAGTGCTCGTCAATGTGAAAACCCAGACGGTTCACCAACGGGAGAGCTAGGTGCGAAAACTTACCAAAACGTCTCTGAAGCAATCATTCAAGGTGTTGAGCTAGGTGGTATGTATCAAATCTCTGATAAGTGGGCGTTTTCTGGGAACTACACCTACTTAGATACTGAAGATAAGTCGACAGGCGAACAGCTGCTTGAGCGTTACAAGCACTCGGGTTTAGTTAAACTAAACTGGAGCCCAACTTTCGACCTGAACACCTTTATCAGTGCTCGTTACCGTGGTGAGCGTCAGATCGAAAGCGACCTATCTCAAGACGCATACACAACATTGAACATCGGCACAGTGTACAACGTGAATGATTCAGTACGACTGCGTGCAGGTATTTCGAACCTAACGGACGAGTCAGTATCTGAAGAACTAGAATATCTAGGTTATGTTGAAGAGCCACGTACTTACTACGTAGGTATGACAGCTGACTTCTAATCGAGAGTTCAGTAACTGATAGCTTGATACAAAAGAACCCATGCTGGCTGATGCTCTAAAAGGAGAACGGCGAGTGTGGGTTCTTTTTGATCTATAGGTTTAGCTTAACTCGCTACTTATCTATTTATCTAGATTTTGACACATGTGATCAGCGCATTACCGGACTGAGTATCCCAAGGAATTAGCTTATCGTAATCGTGCTCGAAGATATTAACCTCGAAGTAGGGCTTCAATATCTCGATTAACTCTTTAAACGAGAATGCCACCATTGGGTGTTCATCATTCCACACTTGAGTTTCACCAGCAGTCGTCTTTTCGATACTAAGCTTTAGCGCTTGCTTATCACCCTGACCAGAGTAATACCAACCAGAACGGAACGTGAAATCGTCTTTGTCTTGGTTTGTTGTGTGTCTAACAAACAGGTCGTTGCTGATCTTGTCTTTATCAACCACGTTAAAACAGAAAATACCTTCTGGCTTCAACGCGCGATGCACACTTTCGATACACTCTTTAAGTTTCTCTAGGCCATCGTTGTAATGGATGGAATACAGGAAGCAAGTGATAAGATCGAGTGGTTCAGTGACCTCAAAGTTACTCATGTTTTGTACTGAGAACTTGGCTTCTGGGCAGCGAATTTCAGCGATGTCTAACATCGGCTTGTTAAGATCTAGGCCACCGCTTTGGTAACCAAAATCAATAAAATGACGAACGTGTGGGCCAGTGCCACAAGCTAAATCGAGGTGTGTTTTTCCTTCATTTCCAAAGATTTGGTGGAGTCTACGTACGCAGTTGCTTTGCGCTTGGTAGTCAATATCTACACACATTAAATCATAGTAACCGGATAGGTCGGTATAGAGTGCGTTGGCGGACATATTTGCCTGCAGCATAAGCTGAAAAATTAGGGTGGCGCATCATATACCGAAATTGGGAAATCGCAATCAAATATTCGTTCAATGAAAGCGTTTTATTTTCTAACTTATGGTCGTTTTAAATGGGACCGATTAAAGGGACGTTTAAGCTGCCAACAACATCGGTACGCGTGTCATCGCTTTTCACTTTGCTCTGACTACTTATTCGTTAACTGAAACAGGTGTTGCTCCCTCGCTGCTACGACCTACGACCTACGACCTACGGGCTTTGCGGCACGCTTTTATCACGAGACTAGATAGGAAAAATATGGTATCTAGGTAAACCCAGTGTGACATTTATAATTTTATGATTAATCAGTAATTTTACTGATTCAAACCGAGCTCTTGAAAAGGAAAAAATTCAGGAAAGTAGGCTAGGGCGTGTTGATCTTTCGAGCTGATTTT
>NZ_AJZD02000051.1 GCF_000272105.2 Vibrio splendidus 12E03 | reverse complement strand
GACTTCTCGTGTGGCTGCGCCGATATTGGCTCCCCAGCTAAGCAAGCGCCCTGGCGACCACTTTTGATGTTGATGATTGCTTGGCATGTGCTCTGGTTGGGTGCTGTTTCCTCGCTCTCTTTGGCTACGTGGATGCTGGGCCACCAAGTTACCTTGATGATAGATCTGCACCAGACGATTAGAGGCTTCCAACTCGACATGGTGACTCACAAGTTGATGGGGAACCGAGTAGTAATGACGGCGATATTCGATGTGA
>NZ_AJZD02000050.1 GCF_000272105.2 Vibrio splendidus 12E03 | reverse complement strand
GCTGTGGATTCGACTTTACTAAAGCCGCCGGTGTGATTGAGTGGCACGTGTTGGGTATGTTTGTACCAGCATTCTTTACTGGCTCACTTATCGAGAAGTTCGGTTCGCGAATGATTATTTTGGCGGGTGGGGTATTATTTGTTGTTTGTATTGCTATCAATATTCATGGCGAATCAATTTGGCACTTCAGAGTGGCCTTGGTTGTGCTTGGTGTGGGTTGGAACTTCATGTTTATCGCTGCAACAGGCTTGTTTAGTCAGTCTTATCAGTCTCAAAACAAAGCTAAGGCGCAAGCATTTAATGAATTTATTGTGTTTGGTTGTGTGACGATTACCGCCATGCTCTCTGGCTGGCTAGAATCGACAGCAGGGTGGCAGAACCTCAATATCTATGTATTACCATTCGTGTTAGCGGTTATCTTACTGTTCGCGTTCAGCGCACGTAAATCACGTATTCAAAAGCAGCCTGTATAACGAGTATCGAGTTTGAATCAGTAAATCTATTGCTGCGAGCAAAATCCGATTCCTTGGAATACAAACAAATAAAAAGCCCTACCATGTCGGTAGGGCTTTTGCTTACGGCTTAAATAATAACGTTTTCTTAAAACTGCTGTCTTGGCTTATGCTCGAAGACAACAGCGCTTAAGCTTGCTTGTAAGTACGTGTGATAGAGCCGCGTACTTATTTTGATGGTCTATCGTTTAAAACCTAAAACCTAAGACCTAAGACCCAAGATGAGCTACAGGTCGACCAAAATTGTCTTAGTCGTAATCCCACCTTGGTCATCGATTATCTTCAGAGTCACCTCGAGCTTTCCGTATGAAGGGAAGATAGAAGTGAATGTGCGACCTCGTTTCACCTTTCCGTTTGGAAGTGTCCACTCGGTATCAACAATACGACCATCGCTGTCTGAACTTGTAGACCACATGGTTACCCAACGACCCAAGTGAATGTACTTTGCACTCGCTTCTGGAAGGGCGTTTGGAGATTCAACACTCACTACGGAGCTAAATGAATCGGTAGCGCCTTTGTCGTCGACAACAGTCAAGTTCACCGTGTATTCACCGGCTTGCTCGTAAGACCAAGTTGGTGCCACTTCGTTACTTGTTGTGCCGTTGCCAAAGTCCCATAGATAACTGGCGATCTCACCGTCTTGATCAGAACTGAAGTTACGTGCAGAAACGTTCAGGCCAGTGACATTGAGCTCAAAGTTCGCAGTAGGGGCGACGTTGTGTTGGCTTACTTTCGATAAGCGAACCACGCCGTATTCGTTGTTGTCACTCTGATTCACAATATCAACGGCTAAACCAAACTCCGTCAGGATACGTCCTGAATCAGGCGCTTGAGGAGACGTGTAGTCTTGGTCGTCAGAGAAGCTAGCGTTACCAAGCAAACTGGTATCTTCAAGTACATCATTGTCGCTGTTCACAAGACGCATTGGGGTATGATCTTTGAGTGAGAACGCAGCATCACGAACTTGGTAACGAGTTTGAGCGACTTCACCAGATTTTTCCCAAGTCATGGCATTCTGGTCTGCATCGACCACACCTAACCAACCTTCACCTGGGTGTTTGCCTACCCAGTTATCAGTCAGTGACTCGTCTACGTACCAAATGATCAAACCCGGATCGAATGAGATAAGTTGCCCCATACGTTTGATGTTGGCTAGGCCTTCATCAACATCCATGTGGCTACGCCATTGCAGCAGGTAGTAGTGTTGCGCTTGGTGGAATCCATTGCTCAGCTTGTAGCCATTTAGGGCGAAGGTGGAGTTGCTTTCACCATCGTCTATTGAGGTGACTTCACCATCCACGACCACACTGAGGTTATCCAAATAGAAGCCTTCCATCGCCAAGCCACCATCGGTGATGTACTCAAATGACAGTTCTATTTCTTGGCCTACCCATTGTGAAACGTCAAACTCAGCGTCAATCCACCCGCCAGATTCGCCGCCAATAGCAGGAACGAGGCCAGTATTGTATGGGTCATCCATTGAGGTGATGTTGCCAGCTATTGCTTGTCCATTCACAAGCACGCGAGCGAAGTCGTAGTCTTTCTCAATTTCATACCACGTTTTGAACGAAAGCAATGCAGAATCACCGGCTGGAATCACCAACTTGCGTGTCATGCTGTTTTTCAGGTCATCGCCTTTTTGAGAGTGGAATGAATACTCTCCCTCAAAGGGTCTCAGACTTTCAATTTGCTTTTCAGGAAGATCGACCTTAATCATGTTCGGACGGCTGTTATCCGTTGTTTGGAACAGCGTATAAACTTGTGGGTTGTCTTCTAGGTCATCAATCGAGATTTGATCATCGTTAACCCAGCGACCACCAATCGATTTTTGTAGGAAGTGTTTTGCCCAAGAGCTGAATGCCGTTGGTTGTGTGCCACCAATTTTGCCAGCCCAGCTGCCTGAAGACATGATTGACCAGTAAGATACTGGTTCACCCTTGCCTGTATATTGCGTGTCGTACTCGTCTGGTAAGCCTAAATCATGGCCATACTCGTGAGCACAGACACCTGCAGCCGCATCAATCGGTTGAATGGTGTAATCGAACGCCGCGTATTGGCCACCAAAACGATCTGGAAGCGAGCTAGAAGTACCTTCCAGTACATGAGTGCGACCAAGGTTGAATCGGTGAGACCAAATCGCATCAGGGCCTAACACGCCACCACCGGCTTCTTCGCCTACCGATGCATGAAACACCATCAGGTGATCAATCACACCATCGGGTTCGCGGAAATTTCCGTCACCGTCGTAATCGTAACGATCTTCGATGTCGTAATCGGCAAGGTTGATACTTGGGTCTTGCGCCAGTTGATTCAGCGCTTCACGAACCAGTTCCTGTGCGTTTAAGTCGTTGTCGGTGGTAGGGGAGTTGCCACCATAGAATGACGCAGGCTTAGAGGCGCGATACCAACCAGCAGCTTGACCTGCAACGCTGTAACTGTCACCCGATTCACTTTGGTAATACTGACGCATCGAGATTAGGTTTTCGCCGTTTGGCCCTGTGTAGCCAGAGTTTGAAAACAGCAACTCTTGATAATGTTCTGGGTTGTAGCTCTCGTAGAGCATTTGGGTGTGCTCTTCGGTCAGCTTGTTGTCATCCCAGTTCAAATCAGGGAAATCCACCAATAGAGCCAGTACTTTATCGGTACGCTTGGTGCCGACTTCCAAAGCAAAGACGCTGGCTTTTTTAACGCCAGATCCTTTCTCAATGGCTTTGAGTATTTTCGCTCGTTTCTCAAGTGCTTTTTTACCGAATTGAGCGTCGCCTTTAAAACCGGAATTGATCTTATTTTTTAAGTAACGGTCAAGTGCGTCGTGTTTTGCCACATCGGTTGCATCTTGGTCGACTAAGCCTTGTCTAACTAGCATTTCAATGAGTTTGTCTTCATTAACAACGCCTAAATCAATAGGTGTTTTTGCATAACTACTGACGCTAAATAGAGTAAGCATTGCTGAAGCCAACAATGTTTTTCTCATCATTTTCATTGTATTTCCTTTTTATATTTCCATGTCGATATCAGTATCAACTGCCTTATTCGAATCAGTTGTCCGAGCCTGGCCTAATACACTCTTGTGGTGTCTTATTTAACTGACGTGTGTTTGCTGTATGTTTCGTACTTTCTATCTCTTTTATACTTTCTATTTCTTTTGTATTGGTTGTCTCTTTTCTATTTTTTGAATCAAACGGAGTGCTCTTTACTTTTTTAGCGTTGAGATAGATACGCAAAGCTTCTTGATTTTCCTCATAGGTTAAGCCTGAACAGATAACACCTTGTTTAATCAATGACTTAAGCAACAGTTCATCATTCTCAAAGGTGGAAGCCTGTGACAGTGAGGAAAAAATTAGAACCATTAAAGCCATTGTTTTTCCAGGTTTATTTGTAAGAGTCCTAGTTGTACGAGTCTCG
>NZ_AJZD02000049.1 GCF_000272105.2 Vibrio splendidus 12E03 | reverse complement strand
AATAGGTGTATATCTTCGTCAAAATAACTATTTGTTGATCCATTAGTTAAGGACCGATTAATAATAACGAGTGACATAGTGTATATATCTAAAACCACTTATATACTTATGATTCATTTAATTAGTGTTCTAATGTTTAACTGGAAATTATTGAACTAAGCGTTTACGTTCTTCACCTAAGCACTTTGCCAATACCCGTTAATATTGCCCGACCACGCACTCGACAACATTCTCGATGATGCGGTGGCCGGACAAACTTCCTATGACTTATACGTAATCTTTGTATTTATCTAGGAAACGAACCGGTGTTGATAGTGCATCTCGGCGGAACGGGTCGCCCAATTCCTGAGTACACATGATTTCAATGATGGTTGTTTTGCCTTCGTTCATCTGCATGTCGATGGCTTTTTGCAGAGTTGGGCCTACATCTTCTAGCTTATCAACCGTGATACCTTCAGCACCCATTGCTCGTGCAATCTCTGCAAAGCTTTGGTTTTCAAGTTCACCGGCAACAAAGCGTCGGTTGTAGAAGTCGACTTGGTTCTTCTTCTCAGCACCCCATTGACGGTTGTGGAATACCACAGCTGTCACTGGAATGTTATGGCGAACACATGTCATGGTTTCCATCAGGCTCATGCCCCACGCACCGTCGCCTGCATAAGAAATAGCGGGACGATGAGGTGCCGCGGCTTTCGCGCCAATGATGGTCGGGAATGCGTAACCACAGTTACCGAAACTCATTGCAGCAAAGAAGCTACGTGGTTTCTCAAAGCGTAAATAGCTGTTTGCCACTGAGTTGATGTTACCGATATCTGTCGAGACCATTACGTCTTCAGGCATCGCTTTTTCTAGTTCACGCAATACTTGGCGTGGGTGTAGGTATTCACCACCAGAGAACGGAGTCTCGTGTGAGTTTTCCTCAATCATATCTAAGCTGAAAGAGTCACGTTCGTGTGTCCATTCATCAAGCTCTTTTTCCCAAAGTGCTTTTTCTGTAGCGACTGTATCTTGGCGAGCGCCTTTGTTGTCATCACACAACAGTGCACGGCCTTCCAATCTTTCAGATAGAGCAACCGCTGCTGCTTTTGCATCACCACAGATACCAACCGAAATCTTCTTAACCAGACCCAGCATCTTGTTGTCTGCATCAATCTGAATGATTTTCGCGTTCTTCGGCCAGTAGTCCATGCCATGTTGAGGCAAGGTACCAAATGGACCAAGACGTGTACCCAAAGCGATAACCACATCTGCTTGAGCCATCAGTTTCATTGCTGCTTTCGAACCTTGGTAGCCTAAAGGACCACACCATAATGGGTGACTCGCAGGGAAAGAGTCATTGTGTAGGTAGCTGTTCACTACGGGTGCGCCTAACCTTTCTGCCAGTGCCGCACACTCTTGAACGGCATCTGCCATTACCACGCCGCCACCAGAAATGATGACTGGGAACTTCGCTTCAGCAATCAGATCTGCCGCTTCATTTAGAGATTTTTCACCACCTGGACCTCGGTCTAAACGCGCAGGTTTAGGGATTTCAGTTTGAGTTTCACCGTAGAAGTAGTCACGTGGAATGTTCAGCTGAGTCGGGCCCATTTCGCTCATTGCGCGGTCAAAGCATCGGCCTGTGTATTCCGCCATACGGTCTGGGTGCGTTACATGTCCTTGATACTTAGTAAACTCTTGGAACATTGGAAGCTGGTTACACTCTTGGAAACCACCTAAGCCCATTGTTTTGGTACCTGTTTCTGGCGTCACAATCACGACCGGGCTGTGTGCCCAAAACGCGGCTGCAATCGCTGTTACACAGTTACTAATACCTGGGCCATTCTGCCCGATAACCACACCATGGCGACCAGATACACGAGAGTAACCATCTGCCATGTGAGCAGCACCTTGCTCGTGAACCACTGGGACCAATCGAATGCCAGCAGGAGCAAAGATATCCATTGCGTCCATAAATGCTGACCCCATGATGCCGAACATGTCGGTAACATCATTAGCAACCATAGTTTCAACGAACGCTTCTGATGGTGTCATTGTTACTGTGCCGGAAACAACCGTACGTTTTTCTTGCTCACTCATTCTTCCATTCTCCTTGAGTTAACCAAAATTTCATTTTTCGGAATGAATTGTCTCTTTTTCGAATTCATTTTCACCTTAGTAGTAGATTTTTTGCGCGTCAACTTTTTATATTAAATTGGAACAATTCATTCTAATTAATAAAACTAGATCACATTATTGATAGTTTTTCGTACAAAAAGTGCCGTTAACTTAGAGTGAGCTGTTAATAATCGATGACATATCGCCCATCGCGGCAGTCATGGAAGCTATTAAGAGGGAAGAAAAATGAATGATGCGGAATTGATACCAACACAACCAATAAGTGTGAGAGAGTGTTTTGGCATCGACAGCAACCTAACCGTATTGGCGTTTGAACATGCGGGAGAGTATGTACCCAAGGTCGATCCTAACTACTGTTTTGATCCTGAAGTAACGCTAGCGATATTGGCGGGGTTCGCCTCCAATCGACGCACGCTGATACAAGGTACACACGGGACGGGCAAGTCTTCTCACATTGAACAAATCGCCGCGAGATTAAACTGGCCATGCTTGAGGATCAACCTAGACGGACACTTAAGTCGCTTGGATTTCATAGGAAAGGACAGCATCGTCATTAAAGATGGAATGCAGGTGACAGAGTTTAAAGAAGGCATTCTTCCGCAAAGCATCCAGCAACCCATTGCTCTGGTATTAGACGAATACGATGCAGGACGACCAGATGTGATGTTTGTGATCCAACAACTCCTAGAACAAGACGGCAAATACACCTCTTTAGAGCAAAACCGAGTGATCACGCCTCACCCTTCTTTCCGCCTATTTGCTACCTGTAACACGCTGGGGTTGGGTAATTTCTCGGGTTTGTATTCCGGTACTCAAGTGCTTAACCATAGCCAGCTTGACCGATGGAACATCATCGCCACGCTTAACTATTTAGATCCACAGCATGAGACCAAGATCGTGTTATCCAAGCTTCCAGAGCTGAATAATGAAAGTGGCCGACAACTGGTTGAGAAAATGATCGCCACCGCAGGATTAACGCGTAACGGGTTTCGGGCTGGTGACCTTTCAACGGTGATGTCTCCGCGAACGGTGCTCACTTGGGCCGAAAACATCCAAATATTCGACGATGTAGCGACGGCATTTAGGCTGTCTTTCTTGAATCGCTGTGAAGACGAAGAGAAAGAACTGGTTAGCGAATACTATTTCCGTTGCTTTGGTGAAGATTTAGAAACGCATACTCAAAACTATTCCCACTCGGAGTCGTAAACCATGGCCAATGTTTCTTCTCAGCAGAAAAAGATCCTCGATCTTGGCGTGTCTGTCGCCAGAGCGATCAGCGGTGAGTTGAGTCTGAATTATCGGGGAGAACGTCTCTATAAAGGCAATAGCCCCTGTTATTACCAGTCCGCACATACTAACGATCTCACCTTTGTTTCTCGCCACGAGTTGAAAAACAGCAAGCTTTCAATGCAAGGCAAGATCGATTCATCAGCATTACGACTCTTGCTCTCAGATGCTGATCTTCACTATTCATTACGACCGAAAAACGAAGTCGAACGTCTGTTATATGATTTCTGCGAACAAGTACGAATTGAATCGCAAGTTCCATCTTATCTAAAAGGTGTTACCACCAGCATTCAGTTCAATTTTGCGCATTGGAGCGATCAGTACCATCAAAATGGTTTCACCGAATCACGAATAGGCATGTTGCTATTTACTCTGATGCAAATCATCCACACCCGCTTAACCGGTGTTCCAGTTTCGGAGCCTATTGCTGAGACCATTGAATCGACTCGCGCCGGCATCGTGCCTACTTTTGGGCACAGCCTGAAGCGCTTAAAGCAACATAGAACCGACCAACAACAGTTTGCTCACTGCGCCAATGAGCTTGCAACCCTTGCACAAGAATTAATTATCCAAGAACAAGAAAGTGATAACTCGCCCACGCCTACGGTGGAAGAAGACATTAAGATCCTTGCTCAGCTTGCCTTGATTGTTGATGGTGACATTCAAGATGAAGACGTCGATACCGACATCACAGGCAGTAGCAAGGTATTCGAACTCTCGGGTGCCAATTATCAGGTCTTTAATTCAGAATTTGATCAAGTCATCGCGGCAGACAAACTCGTCAGGCGCGCTCTATTACTCGAACTGAGGCAGAAACTCACCGATGACATCATGGCGAGACAAGTCAACACTCGCCGTTTAGCCGCTATGCTCACTCGCTTTGTTGCCACGCCACAAACGAACCGACGTCAGGATCATTTAGAAGAAGGTATTGTTAACGCCACTACCATCACCAAGCTCATCACTTCGCCATTGGATCGCACTGTCTTTTATCAACCTGATATCGGCGCATCTCATCAATGTGCCATCACGTTTTTGATGGACTGCTCAGGTTCAATGCAGAAACACAGTCACAAGCTAAGCCTACTGATGGATACAATTCTCAAATCCGTTGGACTGGCCAACATTCCATTTGAGATTATTGGCTTCACTACCAATAACTGGAACGGTGGCAAAGTCTATCGACAGTGGCTTAAACAAGGCAAACCGAAACACCCAGGCCGCTTAAACGAAGTTCGACATATTGTGTTTAAAGATTTTGATACCCATTGGAGACGCTCTCGCCTTGGCATTGCCAGCCTGCGTAAAGCAGACATCTTTAAAGAAGGGATTGATGGCGAAGCGGTGCAGTTCGCTAGTCAGCTGTTGCAACAGCACAGTGCGAAAAGAAAGGTTTTAATCGTGTTCTCAGACGGCTGTCCGATGGATACCGCCACCAGCACCGCCAACGATCAGTTCTATTTGGATAACCATCTCAAACAAGTGATTGAGCGTGAATCAAACAAAAACCATATCGAGATTCATGGTGTTGGAATGGGTGTCGATTTAAGCCCGTACTATCGCAGTAACATCACTTTAGATGTGCAAGAGAGCTGCCTATTTGGGCTATGTAGGAACGTATTTGAAATGCTAAAGCGTTAATGCTTTTTATTTGTAGGTGTACTTAGCTTAGTGAGCAGTGACGTTGTGAGGAGCAGTGAAGTATCGGCTAGCAGGCCGCTAGCCTTTTATCGAAATGTTCTTAAGAGGTAGCAAGCAACGACCATGCAGACACAGCCATCAGATACCCACCAATCAACATCAGCACCGTAAACACCAACTTTCTTAATTGGTCATTAGACAACGGTGGCGGGAAACGTCGAGCAAACATCGTGACAAGCGCCACCAAGGGGACAGCAATAGCGGATAGCCACAGTATGCTCGGTTCCATGTCGCCTGCAACGTAGACATTGACAGTACGCGACATCGACGTACAAGCGAACACCATCAGCAGTGTGCTTCGCACCAGATCGAGTGTAAAAGGTTGCCGATAGAGATGGTAAACAATCGGAGGGCCCGCCATCCCAAATAACCCGCCCGCTAAACCAGAGCTAAATCCTGATATAAGGAATGATACCGTTGCTGAACGATCCTTTCTGGTTTTAGGTTTGAACATAAAACTCAAACCTGCGAATAGCACCATCGCACCCAATAGTCCTCGGAGAATATGCGTTGCCGAATCGCTTAACTCATCCAGCAAGTACACCCCCATCGATACACCGGGAATAATACCGATGACTAACACCACCAGAATTTTGAGCTCCCCAAGTAATGGCTTACCCATCAAAGCGACAAAGCAATTAAACAAAGTCACAATACTGACCACAGCAGCAATAACGGGTAAGGAAACCAGATTAAGACTGACCGTTAAACCAATTACAATGATCCCAAGACCAAACCCCGTGACGGTTTGGAAATAGGTACCCACCGCGATGGTGGCAAGAATGGCGAGTAAAACAGGTAACTCCATCAGCAATCCTAATTAGGTTGTTTAGGGTTTTATTTTGGGTGCAAAATTCAGTATTAGCTTCGGGAGCTAAATGTTAATACCTAAAATCAAACGTCGACTCTTCTTTTTCTTCAACATCAGCTTCAATATCAATATCAGCGTTAGAATCAGACACTTTCCCTTGCTGCGCTTGTACCGCGGTCACCGCGATCACATTAAAGATATCTTGCGCGCTACACCCTCTCGATAGGTCATTGGCAGGTTGATTCAGGCCTTGTAATAACGGTCCAATCGCGACTGCGCCACCTAACCTTTCTGCGAGCTTATAGCCTATGTTCCCCGCTTCTAAATTGGGGAAAATCAATACATTAGATTGGCCTTTCACTTCTGAATCGGGCAGCTTTTTCGCGGCAATTTCAGTGACAATCGCGGCATCGAGTTGAACGTCCTGATCGACAGCTATTCCGGGACAACGTTGTTTCACTAACTGAGCGGCATTACGAACCTTATCGACTGATTCGTGTTTCGCACTGCCGTTGGTAGAGAACGACAGCATTGCCACTTTAGGTTCTTCCATCAACAGCGTTTGAGCACTGTTTGATGCCGCTACGGCAATCGATGCCAGTTCGGTTTCATTGGGGTTAATCACCAAACCACAGTCACTGAAAATCATGCCACCTTTAAGATTATGGAAAGGCTCGCACAACATCATCAGAAAGAAGCTAGACACCAATTCACTGTCTGGTGCTGGCCCAATAATCTGCAGCGCCGCTCGAACTACATCAGACGTGGTGTAAACCGCGCCATTGACTGTACCGTCAACCAGCCCTTCTCGTACCATCAAGTTGGCAAAAATCAGTGGGTCTTTGACCTTATCCAATGCATCTTCATAAGTCATGCCTTTGGCTTTTCTTAGCTCATAGAGCCGTTCAGCCAACACAGCTTTGAGTGCTGATGTTTGTGGTGAAACAATGTGAATGCCAGCGAGATTAATGTGGTTCAACTGCGCCGCTTCGATAATCGCCTTTTCATCGCCGACTAGCGTGATGTAAGCGAGCTGTTTATCTATCGCCAATCGCGCCGCTTTGAGTACACGAGGGTCTTCTGCTTCACTCAAAACCACTCGCTTACGATCTAAGTGAGCCTTATCAATAATCCGTTCAATCGCCTTCATCTTAAATTCCATTTATTGAGATCAATTGTTCCATAATTTATATTTATATTATTGAAATAATAAAAAAGGTCAAATTTTATTCAGATAATTGAAGATTTTTAATTTGGTATGTACACTCTTATACATAGACATATCGCAAGGATGAATCACTGTATGCAAACAGAAACACCACAAGTTCAAGGAGATACGCCCACTCTCCGACTTTTTGCACTATTAGAGGTGATAGCGCAAAAAGATGAGTTTATTTCTCTTCAAGGGCTCGTCGAAGAAACCGGACTACCGAAACCAACTCTGCACCGCATGCTGCAACAATTAGAAGCTGCGGGTATTATTCAAAGAGATGGTGACGAAAAGCATTACAGCTCTGGCATTCGACTCAGAAAGCTTGCTGAAAACCTGCTGTTCAATAGCACCATGCACAGCGCACGACGCACGATTCTCGAAAACCTTCGAGCAGAAGTCGGCGAGAGCTGCAACCTAACGGCACTGTCGAGCGGTGAGATCATCTATCTTGATCGCGCAGAAACTGAAGCCCCGCTTCGCTTCCATCTACAACCAGGCTCTCGCGTGCCCGTTCATTGCTCAGCCACAGGCAAATTGTTTTTGGCGCACATGTCGAAATCACAACGCAGAAGGCTGATCGAAAATGTGCCTCTCACTCAATACACAGTAAAAACCATCACCGACTATTCGACATTAGAGAAAGACATCGAAGAAGCGAAGATCCAAGGTTTTGCTATTGATGATGAAGAGTTTCTACCGGGTTTGGTGTGCATTGCGGTACTCATTCCATCGCCAACGGGCCAATCCAATCTCGGCTTAGCGATTCAAGCACCTGTGATTCGAGTAAAACCGGACGAGGCGATCAAGTTCCTACCTGCTCTACAAAAAGCCGCGAAAGCATTAGCGAAAATAGAAGCAGACAACTGGGAGCAAGAATAACCTTGGCAGGCTAAAGCGAATCATCAGCACTGCCATAGACATCAACTCAATAACAGCACCAACACGTGTTAAGTAATCATCAAGAAGGAATCACATGCTAGAAATTAATAACCAGCGCTTACTCTCTTTTATGGTGACAGAAGCGAATAACGCGGTTGCCGTGAGCAATCCAGCAACGGGTGAACTTATTGGGCATGCGCCTATCTCATCTGAGGCGGAATTGGACAGTGCTATCGAGCGAGCTCATATTGCGCAGAAAGAGTGGGCGAAAATTCCTGCTAAATCTCGTGCTGCGATATTGAAGGCTTGGCATCAACTGATCCTTGAAAACAAGGATGACCTTGCTCACTTAATGACGATAGAACAAGGCAAGCCATTGGCAGAAGCTGTGGGTGAAGTAGTTTATGGCGCAAGCTTTATTGAATGGTTCGCCGAAGAAGCCAAGCGCACTTATGGAGACTCGATTCCAAGTACCGCTGGGGATAAGCGTTTAGTGACAATCAAACAGCCAATTGGCGTCGCGTGTGCCATCACACCGTGGAACTTCCCGATTGCGATGATCACTCGTAAGGCTGCGCCTGCTCTAGCGGCTGGGTGTAGTTTTATTGTGAAACCTTCTGACGAAACGCCACTTTCTGCGTTTGCCGTTGTTGAGCTGGCTTACCAAGCAGGTGTCCCTAAAGATCTGCTTCAAGTGGTATTGGGTGACAGCCCAGAACAGATTGGTGAGTTATTCACATCACACCCATTAATCAAGAAGATCTCTTTTACTGGTTCTACTCGCGTCGGCAGTATCTTGATGGCTCAAGCCGCAAAAGGCATCAAACGCACCTCGATGGAACTTGGCGGTAATGCTCCGTTTATCGTGTTTGACGATGCCGATATCGATGCTGCGGTTCAAGGCGCGATGGCTTCGAAATTCCGTAATGCAGGTCAAACCTGTGTTTGTGCTAACCGATTCTATATACACAGCAAAGTGCACGATGAGTTTGTGGCTAAATTCAACCAAGCGGTACAGCAACTCAAAATTGGCAACGGCTTAGACGCAGGCGTCAACATTGGCCCTGTGATCAGTGAAAGAGCGAAACAGAACATCCAAGGTTTGATTGACCGCGCAATTGAACAAGGTGCACAGCCTGTCACTCCAACTCAAGAGCTTGCGGGCTTGTTCATTCAACCTGTCATTCTTAAAGACGTGAAGCACGATATGGACATCGTTCAACAAGAGATCTTTGGCCCTGTCGCTCCGGTTATGAAGTTCGACAGCGATGAAGAGCTGATCGAAATGGCAAACGACACCATTTATGGTTTGGCGTCTTATTTCTACAGCCAGAATATCCACCGAGTGTGGAAGGTAGCAGAAGCACTTGAGTACGGTATGGTTGGTATTAACGACGGCATCATCTCAACTGAGGTTGCACCTTTCGGTGGGGTTAAACAGTCAGGTATTGGCCGTGAAGGCGCTAAAGAAGGCATCGATGAGTACATAGATATTAAGTATCTATGTTTCGGTGGCAACTAAGCTTTGATGGGAAGTAAGTTTTGGTAATAACTGAGCTTCGATGCTAATTCGGTTTCATTAAGGGATAAGCTAACTACTCTTCACTTCCAATCTCAGCTCCCACATCTAACCAAAAACCAAAAAAAAGCCGCGCTATAAAGCGCAGCACCTTGGGCTCGGTTAAAGGGGGTTTCTTTTTTTAGTATTTTTCTTTCTCTGTTTTTATTATTAGACCACTTTGCTATTTCAGTGATTTAGGCTTTTTGTGCTTTCGCTTATCTGCGATTTAGCACTTTCCGACTCAAGCACTCTGCGCTTTCAACTTTAAACGCATCGCGTGTAACACTGGCTCGGTATAACCACTAGGCTGAGCACAGCCTTCAAATACCAACTGACACGCTGCGGAAAACGCAATGCTGTTTTCGAAATCAGGCGCCATGTTTTGGTAGCTTGGATCCCCAGAATTTTGCTCATCAACCACGGCTGCCATGCGCTTCATGGTTTTCATTACCTGGGCTTCCTCGCAAATACCGTGACGTAACCAGTTAGCAATGTGTTGGCTTGAAATACGCAGCGTTGCGCGGTCTTCCATTAATCCTACATCGTTGATATCAGGCACCTTCGAACAACCTACACCTTGGTCAATCCAACGAACTACGTAACCAAGAATGCCTTGCGTATTGTTGTCCAATTCATTTTGGATATCTTGAGCAGTCAGCTTTTGATTGCCTAGCAACGGGATAGTTAGAATATCGTCAACATTTGCTCTCACACGCTCACGAAGCTCTTTCTGACGGCTAGGAACACTCACCTTGTGATAGTGCAAGGCATGCAGAGTCGCCGCCGTTGGAGAAGGAACCCAAGCGGTATTGGCACCAGCTTGTGGGTGTCCAATTTTCGCGTCCATCATCTTGGCCATGTTATCCGGTTCTGGCCACATACCTTTACCAATCTGGGCTTTACCTTGCAGGCCACAAGCTAAGCCAAGATCAACGTTTTGATCTTCGTATGCGCCAATCCAAGTCATGGTTTTCAGCTGTGTTTTAGGCGCAAATGGGCCCGCTTCCATGCTGGTGTGAATCTCATCACCGGTACGGTCTAGGAAACCTGTGTTGATAAACACAACACGATCTTTAGCTGCACGAATACATTCTTTAAGGTTAACCGAAGTACGACGCTCTTCGTCCATGATGCCGACTTTGATCGTGAATCGATCTAGCCCTAATGCATCTTCAATGCGGCCAAACAATTCATTAGTAAACGCTACTTCTTCAGGGCCATGCATCTTAGGTTTTACGATGTTGATGCTGTTCGCGGTCGAGTTTTGGTAAGGGCTATTACCCTTTAAATCATGCATCGCGATGAGCGAGGTAACCATGCCATCCATGATACCTTCAGGCACTTCATTACCTTCAGCATCAATAATCGCAGGGTTAGTCATTAGGTGGCCCACATTGCGTATGAACAACATGCTGCGACCTTTAAGTAAGATTTCACCACCCGTCACACTGGTGTATTGCCGATCGGGGTTAAGATTACGAACAATGGTTTTACCGTTTTTCTCTAGCGACTCTTGAAGGTCACCCTTCATTAAACCTAACCAGTTTCGGTAAGCCAATGCTTTGTCTTCACCGTCAACCGCAGCAACCGAATCTTCGCAATCCATAATCGTGGTCAGTGCCGATTCCACCAGTACATCTTTAATACCCGCCACATCGACGCTGCCAATCGGCGCACTCGGGTCGATTTGAATTTCGATATGAAGGTTATTGTGTTTAAGAAGAATGCACGAAGGTGAACTTGCGTCACCTTGATAGCCAATGAACTGGTTGCTATCTATGAGAGTGACTTCTTCACCGTTATCGAGTGTCGCTATCAGCTTATTGCCGACGCTAGCGTTACTGATGCTGTATTTGGTCACGTCTTTATGAGAGACACCGTTTAGTGGTGCAGCGTCATCAAGGAAACCTCGAGCGTAGCTCACCACTTTAGCACCGCGTACAGGGTTAAAGCTTCCGCCCTTTTCCGCGCCGTCACTTTCACTGATCACGTCCGTTCCATAGAGCGCATCGTATAAACTACCCCAACGCGCGTTGGCCGCGTTAAGCGCAAAACGTGCATTCATAATAGGTACAACAAGCTGCGGACCCGCTTGTGTTGCAATTTCAGGCTCAACGCTGGCGGTCGTAACTTGAAAGTCATCGCCCTCAGCAACTAGGTAGCCAATCTGCTGTAAGAACTGTTTGTACTCGGCAGCATCTAGCGTTTGTCCCGCACGCTCTTGGTGCCAAACGTCAATTTGATGTTGAAGATCTTCACGCTTGATAAGTAAGGCACGGTTCTTTGGTGCCAGATCTTTAAGGATGGCTGCGAAAGATTGCCAAAAGTCCTCTGCGACAATGCCTGTTCCAGGAATGACCTGCTCATTAATTAATTGGTAGAGGGTGCTATCAATGCTCAAGCTTCCCTGTTGAATACGACTGCTCATAAAATCTCTCTCAAATTAACCGCTGACTACTAAATAAATTTACGTAACTGACGAAAATTTAGCTAATTTATGCCGCTTATATTGGATATTCACAAAAGAAATACCACAAAAACTGTGTTATCCCGTCACACCACTTTCGATTTCATTGGCGACACTTTTGATCAAGCGACGCATCCACTGGTGGTCTGGATTGGTTTGTAACAAGGGGCTCCACGCCATCTTTACTTCAAAAGGTTCAATAGCAAATGGGGCTGGTTTGATTAACAAATTAGGGTTGTTGCGCTGCAATTGCGCCGCTTTAGTAGGAATAGTAAGGATCAAGTTCTTCTGTTGTGCGAAAAGAATCGCCGACAGGTAGTGTCGAGTAAATACCGTGATATTGCGGGTTTTACCAATGCGCATTAACGCTTCATCTATCCAACCGAGCTTTTGTGCTTCACTTGGGTTGATTCCCACTCCGGTTCCCATCCCCGTCTTACTTACCCAGATATGTTGCGCTTTTAAATAAGACAAAATATCAAAGTTATCGGCAATTGGATTATCACAGCTAAATAGGCAAGAGAACCCGTCGTGCCAAAGGCTCATCTGGTGAAACGACTGTGGGATGTCGTCAAAACGGTTGATGATTATATCAACAGTACCTTGCTCTACATCCTGATAACTCACGTCACTTGGCGTCATGATATCCAGTCGTATTTTCGGTGCGATCTCACTTAACCTTTTCAGAAGAGGTTGAATAATGGTCGATTCTGCATAGTCACTCGCCATGATGCGAAACACGCGTTCACTGTCTTCTGCATTAAACTCTGTGGTCGGCTGGAGTGTCTTTTCTACATTCGCCAAGATGTTTCTAATCAGCGGTTGCAACTTTTGCGCTCGCTCGGTCGGCACCATCCCTTCACTGGTTCTCACCAATAGTGGATCTTCAAACAGATCACGCAATCGGCGCAGTCCATTACTCATGGCTGGTTGAGTTATGCCTAATTGATTTGCCGCTCGTGTAACGTTTCTTTCACGTAGCAACATGTCTAAATACACAAGCAAATTAAGGTCTATACGAGCAATATTCATAAGAAAAATACCGAATATAATAACTATAAATTAACAAAATTATCACATGTGTGGTTATTCTTTGTCCATAGCAAAGTTTTAATCCAAGCCAATTTGGCAACCATACCCCACGTGAAACTAAGGAATAGTTATGTCGCAAATTACACAAGATATCGAAATGATAGAAGTTGCAAAAAGCGCTGCAGGTGCTCCATGGGATGCAATCAATGCTGAATCTGCTGCTCGTATGCGAGCTCAAAACAAATTCAAAACAGGTCTAGATATCGCGCAATACACGGCAGATATCATGCGTGCGGATATGGAGGCTTACGATAAAGACAGCTCTCAATACACTCAGTCTTTAGGTTGCTGGCATGGTTTTATCGGTCAACAAAAGCTGATTTCTATTAAGAAGCACTTTGATGGCAAGACAGATCGCCGCTACCTATACCTTTCTGGTTGGATGGTTGCTGCACTTCGCTCAGACTTTGGTCCACTTCCAGACCAATCAATGCATGAAAAAACATCGGTTGCAGGCCTAGTAGAAGAACTATACACATTCCTGCGCCAAGCTGATGCACGTGAACTGGGTGGTTTATTCCGTGAGCTAGACGCTGCACGTGAAGCGGGCGATGTTAACCAACAAGACCTTATCCAAGACAAAATCGACAATCACGTAACACACGTGGTGCCAATCATTGCAGATATCGATGCAGGTTTCGGTAACGCAGAAGCGACCTACCTAATGGCTAAGCAGATGATTGAAGCGGGCGCATGTTGTCTACAAATTGAAAACCAAGTTGCCGATGAGAAGCAATGCGGTCACCAAGACGGCAAAGTAACGGTTCCACATGCTGACTTTCACGCAAAACTTCGCGCACTTCGTTACGCCTTCCTTGAACTAGGCATCGACAACGGCATCATTGTTGCTCGTACCGATTCACAAGGCGCAGGTTTAACAAAAGAAATCGCAGTAGTGAAAGAGCCGGGCGACCAAGGTGACATCTACAACTCATACCTAGATGTTGAAGAGATTGATGTGGCTGATATGGCTGAAGGCGATGTTTGCTTCAACCGTGACGGCAAGCTAGTTCGACCTAAGCGTCTACCTTCAGGTTTATACCAATTCCGCCAAGGTACTGGTGAAGATCGTTGTGTATTTGACTGTATCGAAGCTATCAATGCAGGCGCTGACCTACTTTGGATTGAGACTGAGAAGCCACACATCGGTCAAATCAAAGAGATGATGGACGGCGTACGTGAAGTACACCCTAATGCGAAACTGGTTTACAACAACTCTCCATCATTCAACTGGACGCTAAACTTCCGTCAGCAAGCTTACGATGCGATGGTAGCAGAAGGTAAAGATGTTTCGGCTTACGACCGTGCAAGCCTAATGAGCGCGGAATACGATGAAACTGAACTGTCTGCAAGCGCTGACGAGAAGATCCGTACATTCCAAGCAGACGCATCACGTGAAGCGGGTATTTTCCACCACTTGATTACGCTACCGACTTACCACACTGCTGCGCTGTCTACTGACAACCTAGCGAAAGAGTACTTCGGCGACCAAGGCATGTTGGGTTATGTTGCGAATGTTCAACGTAAAGAAATCCGCCAAGGCATCGCATGTGTTAAACACCAAAACATGTCTGGTTCAGATATGGGTGATGACCACAAAGAGTACTTTGCTGGTGAGAACGCACTAAAAGCTGCAGGTGAAGCGAATACATCGAACCAATTTGATTAATCGCTAACGCTAAAGCCTCCCCCCGTCCTTCTCTCTTACTTAGGTAAGATCCGGGGGAAGGCTTTGAGATAAAGCTTGTACTGCCAGCTTTATCTCAAAGCCTCAGATTTGTGTTCCACACCACGGTTAACCGAACAACTTCTGTTTAAGCTAACTGTATACATATTTGTTCAGATTCCTATTTGTTGAGATTCTTATTTTTTGAGAGTGCCTATGACTTCAATACCTACACACCTACAAGATGCAAAAACACTGTTATCAGAGAATGGTTTCGCGACGGGTGATACTTGGTATCACGGCACATCTTCCGCTTTATTGGCTTCTATTCAAGGCCAAGGCCTAAAACGCTCTGGTGACAAAGCGCTCAACGAAGCAGCTTCAAAAACCATGGCGACCATTGGCAACAACTACACCGAATCAGTTGAACCAGTGTTTCTGACCCAGAGCAAAGAACTGGCGTACTACTGGGCTCAACAAACCGTTCGTGAGCGAGGCGTTCGCTTCGAAGGTGAAGAACAACCTATCGTATTAGCGGTAAACCTATCGGAAAAGCAACGTGCTAAAGTAAGACCGGACGTAGGCGCAATGAGCCTGTTAATGATGAGTGTGGGCGAGCAATTCATGGCTCACATGGCTAAGGTTTATCAAGAGAACAACATCGCAGGCCCTGATATTGAGCTTCGCACTGCTGATCGTATGGATTACTTGAACAAGCTGGGAATGGCTTATATTGATGAAGACATCAGCCGAGCTTGTGTTCAGGAATTAGCTGAGCCCGAGCTGGCCGACTGAAATCGTTCAATAAATCAATCTTCTTAGAAACAAAAATGGCTCCCAATACGGAGCCATTTTTATTTGCTATCAGCCTATCCCACAAGATACAAGCACATCTAGATTATGAGCACAGAAGACCTTTCTGTGCAGGTTGCGTCATTTCGATGTCACCTTGTAGAGAACGGTAAACGATGGTGTTCCACACTTCACCATTATCCATTTCAAACTCAATAGCGTAATTCAAACCCGCGACAACCTGAGTTCGAACACTCAAGATCTGTTTGAGCTCAGCTGAAGTGTTCATTTGACCAAGAACTGCGTTTAAAGCTTGCTTAGCTTCTGGTGTAATCTCACTTTGCGACCAACCACCCGTCAGGTTCTTAGTGCTACAGATCGGATTCGCAGTCTCTTGTGCTTGTTCTGGAACCGAAGATTTCTGACTGCACCCTGCTAACGCAGCGACACTAAATATGGTTACCAATAGTACTTTCTTCATAATTTATCTCTACCTCTATCACTCGCGATAGGTTACTCGCAATGATGTTTCATATGCAGACAAGCTTAAACCTCGAATGTCATCACTTCATCAGAGATTATGGTGTAACTACTCTATAAACACAGAAGATTGTCAGAAAAACAAAGCCAGACACTGATGCCCGGCTTTTATCCGTCTACTTTATTGATATTTAACCATTTAGTTTGGTGACGTTGTCGTTAATGCAGTTGAGGGCAATACCTATTTTTTAATGCCAATTACCTAACGCTTGTTCTGTTAGTGAAAATACACCAACATCTCGACATCATCCCCTTGCTGCTCTGCACTCAGTAAGAAGTGTATATAGCCTTCTTCTGTTACAGGAATTTGCAGGTACTCATTGCTACCATGGTAATCAGACGCATAGTCATGCTGCCCTGCTGTTGGCCAGTATGAATGACTAGCGAACAGATCAACGTTACCCGCATTCGACTGTTCATTTTCCGCATTGTCTCTCTTATCGTTGAGCCACACTCGCACTTCTTGTACACCTTCTGGTACATAGACAGCGGCATAACGTTGTTGGTGAACGGTAAGCACTTGAGCCTGACCGGACTCCAATACCACAGGCGTTAAATCATCTTGCTGTTGAGTTGGAGGCGTTGGCGTTTCTGTGACTACCGATGCCGTTAGCGACACCTCATTAAAATCGGTACGCCCCGTAACACTCATGTAGTAACGACCCGACTTGATGTAACCCGAAGGTTCTTGTTCAAACGTCACCACTTCATTGCTTCCATTACCGTATTGGCTGAATTCAAAATCGTAGTAATGTGCAGGTTTGTTGTAGCTCATGTAGAGGTCAGCATCACCTTGAGTTTGCCCCTCAATAGACGCTTCAAAATGCGTCGTGTTCTCTGGAATATCAACATAGAACAATTGCTCACTATACGCCTCGCCACTCAACAACACACTTTGGTTTGCTGCAAGCACTATGGCTTGGTCTGTTGGTTGCGTAGGATCTGTCGGTTCAGTGGGATCAGTTGGTTCTGTAGGCTCTGTGGGTACACTTGAAACCGAGTCTAACCAACGCTCAAACTCACCATTGTATTGCTGCCCTAGCACTTTTACTTGTTGTGCCCATTCGGAAAATTGGCCAGTGCGAGACAATGCCAATAAACCTTGCACCTCTTGAGGATGCTCTTCCAGCATGAAGCGTACCGCCAAGTATCCCCAGCGATATATACGATTGGAGTCATGGGAGTAAGTGGTCGCAAGCACATCCGACAGACTCATCTTCCCGCTGCTAATCAAGTTTATCGCCGCATCGTAGCCTTGTTTGTAATGCATAAATTCGGCAAAGCCTTCTAACCACCACACCACATAACCATGTGCTAGGTTGTCGTTGAATGAGCCGTATTGGTTAAAGCGTGCATCAAGATAGTGAGTGTATTCATGCTCTAAATTGAGAATAGAAAGCTCATCACCATTGGCGTAGCGATAAGCCACGAAACGCGCCACATTACCGACTTCTGCTGGATTACCCTCTAAATACTGCCCGCCATTGTCTGTGGTATTGCCAAACAAGAACGATGAATAATCAATGTAACTGCCTTTGCTGCCAAACACCGCGACTTCTACTCGCTCGTTGTTATCATCAGCGACAGGTTGTTGACCCGTATTCACGACTTGGTGGAAGTCGGCCTCTTTGGCAGCCAACACATCACACGCCTCCATCGCTTGTGACTCCGTAAGATCTTGAGAGCGAATAATCGCAGGTCCTTGGCACTCATAGCGATTAGGAAGTACACGTGTTGCCAAGTCGTGTTTCGCTTGCTCTAGGTCTAACCCATTCAAGCCTTCTGGTGCGAAGTAACTCATCGTTTCAACGGCCGCTAGCCATAGCTTATCGTGCTCGCTGCCCAGTGGATTTTGCGCCATTATTTGCTGCATAACCCGCATCGCTTTGTCTTTGGTCGCTTGATCCGGACTGGCTAACAAACGGCCTGTTTCACGCACGGCGTTATAAACCAGAAAGCTCGCATCCGTATCCAATGCCCACGTGTTATCACGTGCAAAAGTCGCCAGCGTATCAATGTGTTGGGTGTGATTTGCCATGTAATCGTAGAAGTCATCTCGAACGGCATGCCCTGCCATTGCTCGAAACAGATTATTAAGACCATCGACCCATTGTGAATCCAGCGCGGTTTCACGGTTAAAGTGATTAAATGCCGCAAGTTGCGCATCCATGGTCAGTGGAAGTTGCTTAACATTATCGACCATCAGCGTCAGGCTTTTCATTGCCCCAACTTGCTCATGGCCTTGATCGAATGCACTAGGGTTCGCCAGAAAAGCATTAATAGATTGAGCGAAGCGCTGGCTTAACGCCTCGGAAAAATCCTGCGCTCGCGCGTTATAGCGAACGTAATAAGCGGCGCGGACAAATTCGCCAAGGTTTTCAAGTTTACGAGCCTGTTCAGCATTACCTCGGTAGCGAGCGATTTCTAAATTCAATGCTACTTGAATACGGCTTAGGCTCGCTTCGCTATAGATATTGCTTAACGAACTCTCTTGAGCAGAGAACCAAGCGCCATAGCAACTGTTATCTGCAGATGAGACAGCGAGAGCAAGGTCAGACGCCTGCTGAAGATCAAGCACCTCACACTGACTTTGAGCAAAGGAGAAGCTGGAAACACTGGCCAGCATGCAAGCGAGAGCCAAACGGTGACGTGGAAATAAACGGTTATGAGACATACAAAACTCATTAGTTAATTATATATTTTGGCTCGCCGTTATATTCCTTACGATTAACAAGGTGAATTCAGTTGCGTATGATTTATGAGCTTGGTTCAAAAAATAGATATTTTGCGTTAATTTATAAATTCAAAGGATTATGCTCAATTGATACTGGTCAGACTCGGATCAAGGTTAGGCTCTAAGTGGTTGAGAATATTCTAATTTAGCAACTTATAAACTAGTAAATGTTCTGTTGTTAAGGGGTTGTGCAAGTAGTAAACTTGCGTTCTATTATGCAACTTGTTTTAAAAAACAATAGACACAATTAGAGTTACTCAATCTCAACAAGGTAGCTTTATATCAAATAACTTAATAACAATTCGTGTTTGGTTAACGAGTGCAAATCTAATAAAAATAATTATATAAACCTAGGCTAGGTTAAACATGAAATTAACGTCGTCTTTAGTCTCACTGTTGGCTAGCAGTCTGGCTATCGAAAAGAAACAACACGCGCTTATCGAGCTCGTCATCAGCACTTATCAGCCACAACAGCGCACTGAGCTTTTTCAAAACGTGACTGAATATCGTAGAAGCCAGTTAGAATTGCTTTTCCCAGAACATCAAAACAAAAGCTACTCTGTATTGTTTGAGGTGATGGACTACCGCGATCTGATTCTGCGCTATCCAAATACACTATCTGCAGAGATTGCTCTTCTAGAGCAGGCCGTAGGTCAGTGCTATATGCATTGGCTAGATTTCTGGTGTGAGTGTGAAATTGCTGCGATCAAAGTAAAATCTCCATTAAATTCAAGCTCCATTTCTCATGTCGACCTCCCTATCAATGACAGTGCTTATTACGGTGCGGTCATCGAACAGATAGAGCATGAGCCACTTTTGGTACAGACACCGAGTCACCCACAAGGAATGCCAATCTGCGATGCCATTGCTTTAAGCAACCTTGAGGTTTTCATCAAGGGTGAAAAATGGTTTGAGATGCTGCCTTTATTACACCTTTCTCAGGCAGGTAAGCATTTTATTCTGCTCAAACATCCAGTCGATGAAGCCTTTCCGACACTGGTTTCCTCTGCGCTGATTCAAGACTGGTCTAAGAAGGACACTTGGCTAAGTTACGCACCGCCGTTCAGCAATGAGCAATGGCAATACTGCTTACCAAATCATGGTTACGATTCACTTTCAGGGTTACAGCTATTCACCCCACCGATATTGTCAAAATGTGATTCTCTGCCAAAATTCGATAATCAGTTTCAGTTACAACTATCCGAATCTCGAGCCATATGTGAAGTTCTGCGCTTAACCGTCAGTGGAAATACCCAACAAAAACTCTACTTCCTCTATCTCGCTCAAAAAGAGCTGATGAGCGTCTTACATCAAGTTGGCTACAAAATTGGTTTCACCATCATTGAACAACCTTTCATGCTTCAGTTTTATCAAACCATTGATTCCAATGCATACTTCCATGCTGGGTATTGCGAAATGAACGATGACGGCACCACCATTTACCGTGGCTTTTGGAATTTCGAATTGATGGTAAAAGCGTTCAATAATGTCGATTTTCGGAGCTACAAACGCGCAGTGCGAGAGAGTAGAAAGTCATTAGAAAAGTTGCGCTCGGCAGGAAAAACTAGCTCGGCAAAAAAGGATGAACATGTTTGATTTCGGCCTTGAGGCGATCATCTATGCAAAAGCAATCACCCTGCTTGCAACCGTGGCTGTGGTTGTCATGTGGTTGTTCTATTACTGCTATCGCCTGAAACAGAAGAACGAAGTGATCGCAGGGACACACCATGCCCCTTACATCGCGTATTCGATCTGCATTGTTGCGTGGATCAGCAGTAACGCTTATTTCCATACCGACTTATTACCGGAACTTGGAGCCTCGGCCGCCGTGTTCGCCGCAAAGTTTGCCAACCTCGCTTCTTTCTTTGCGTTTGCCTTTGCCTATTACTTCTCGTGTAAGCTCGCCGCTGAACAACGTAATGGTAAGGTTCATGTGTGGCAACAAGCCATTTTCGTCACCCTGACCGTCTACTCCTTCTTTATCAATTTAAGTCCGGGGTTAACCGTTGAACACGTCACCATTGCAGGCCCAAGCCAGTTCGTGATTGAGTTTGGCCCGCATACGCCGTACTTCTTCATTGGAATGATTAGCTTTGTTATCCTGACACTGCTCAACCTGATGGCCATGCGCGCCAACAGCAGCAAGCTGACCTTAGCTAAAACCAACTACATGATCGCAGGCATTTTAGTCTTCATGCTGTCTACTGCGACAATCCACCTAGGCATGACCTACTTCTTACGTGATTTCTCGCTCACTTGGTTGCCACCAGCTTTGTCGATAAGTGAAATGTTGTTCGTTGGCTATGCCCTACTGACCTCGCGCTTCTTCAGCGTGAAATACCTTGCGTACATGAGCCTAAATGCGCTGTTGGTCTGTGCTATTTTGGTGATCCCTTTTGGCGCGATATTTATCCCGCTGACAGATGACAGTCAATGGCTCGTTGCTATCCCAATCTGTGCGATTATCGGCATCACTTGGCATGTTCTCTACAAACGCGTAAGCCACTACGCCTCCTTCTTTGTCTACGGAAACAAGAAAACGCCAGTACAACAGATCCTCTCACTAGAAGACGATTTCAAGCTGTCGATTGATGATGCCATGCGTCGATTAGGCAGCCTATTGCAGATTCCCGAAGACAAGTTGCGTCTGGTGAACAGCAACTACAACGAAACCTTCTACGAAGATTATCTGTCTACCAACAAGTCCGTTTTAGTGTTCGATGAACTGTCTCAGGAGCTTGATTACACCGCACCAGCCAAGCGCTCGATAAAAGCCCTGTATGACAAGATGAGCTCAAACGACACCGCTTTGGTGATGCCTTTATTTGGTCAGGGGAAATCGGTCACACACTTATTGGTCTCGTCACACAAGAGCAACGATAAGATGTTCTCTAACGAAGAGATCTCTGCACTGCAAACCTTGTTGACTCGTGTACAAAGCACCATTGAAGCCGATAGACGCATTCGCCAAAGTCGCGCTCTAGCTAATTCTATCGCACACGAAATGCGTAACCCGCTGGCTCAAGTTCAGCTGCATTTTGAGGTGTTAAAGCAGCACATTGATAACCAAGCCCCAGCCAAACAAATCCTAAAGGATATTGAGAATGGCCAAGCGGCGATTCAACGCGGGCGACAACTGATTGATATCATCTTGCGTGAGGTCAGCGATAGCTCCCCTGAGCATGGCCCCGTCACCATGACCTCAATTCACAAAGCCGTAGATCAGGCAGTGAGTCATTATGGTTTTGAGAACGAAAAGATCATTGAACGAATTCGGCTACCACAACACGCTGATTTTGTAGCAAAGCTGAATGAAACCTTATTCAACTTCGTCATTTTCAACTTGATACGCAATGCAATTTATTACTTTGATTCTTACCCAGAAAGCCAAATTGAGATCAGTACCAACACAGGACCTTATGAGAACGTTCTGATATTCCGAGATACTGGCCCAGGCATTGACGAAGCCATTGCACATAAGATTTTTGATGACTTCTTCTCTTACCAAAAAAGCGGTGGTAGCGGCCTAGGGCTCGGTTATTGCCAACGTGTAATGCGTTCATTTGGCGGCCGAGTTGAGTGCCACTCTAAACTTGGGGAGTTTACTGAGTTCCACCTGTACTTCCCGGTGGTGCCCAATGCACCCAAAGCAGACGCACTTCGTACGCCTTACTTCAATGATTGGAAAAGCAATCAAACCACAACTGAAAACAAATCCAACGTAGAAGTTAAGCCAGATAACCAAGCGGAAACGCAAAGTTCAGAGCCAACAAGTACGCTAGCCCCAGAGAACCATTTGGCTCCAACCGTGCTTATCGTCGATGACAAAGAGGTACAACGCACGCTTGTTCAGATGTACCTGAGTCGACTTGGCGTAAATAGCTTACAAGCTAAAAACGGCGAGAATGCGGTTGAACTGTTTAGAACTCATCAAGTTGATTTGATCTTGATGGATGTACAGATGCCAGTCATGAACGGCTTTGACGCAAGCCAGATCATCAAGGCACGCTCACCCAATACGCCAATCATTGCTCTATCTGGCGAATCGGGACAACGCGAACTCGACATGATCAGCAAGTTAATGGATGGTCGCCTAGAAAAGCCAACTTCATTGGATGCGCTGCAACATGTACTCGACAACTGGTTGAAGCAAGGCAAGACATCCAACGCTTCAAAGCAAACAGAAAACGAGTAGCGAGTCACTCACTTGCTGTTAGCTATTAGCCATTGATAAAGAAAGGAACGCAAAAAGTCCCCTCAAGAACCTACTTGAGGGGACTTTTAACTTAGGCATGTACTGCTATAACGACTTAGCTAACGACTCAAAAGCTTCTAATCTCACCTTTGACTCTTCACGCGCTGCATTCGAAGCGCTCTCTGCTGAAGAGAAAGTTGCGATGACGACATTCTTGTCTTGGTTGATATACAAGAACTGACCAAACACCCCACGATATGTCGCAATGTTTTTGTCTGAGTCATGTACCCAAAGGAAATTTTTGTAACCCTCTAAGTGTGCATCAAAGACTTGAGCCTCAGTATCTTTGTAGACACTGTTCATCATGTGTCGATTTTCTTCTGGCGTAATGTTGAAGCTGTCTTTGACCCACTTTTCAGAGAAGACTTGTTGGCCGTTGTATTCGCCATTGTTGACCATCGCTAGCCCAACACGCGCAAAGTCTCTTAGCGTAGTATTGAAACCGCCAGTTGCGACTGGGTTGTAGTTCATGTCCGTCATGAAGAAGGCATCATGCTCTGTGCCGAGTTTGTTCCAGATGTTGTCAGCAATAAATTGATCAAGCGTTTGACCGGAAACGCGCGCGACAACCCAGCCAATAACATCAACGTTCGGGCTGTGGTATTCAAACTTATCGTTCACCTTTAAATTTTCATTCTGTTCAAACATCGCAGAGAAACTCAGCAAGTCACGAGGCTTATCTGTCTTTGTTGGGTCCAATGCCAGCAAGTCATAGGCTGGAATAAACCCTAATCGGCGGAAATATTCGAAATGCACATCACCCGGAGCCATGTTTACATAGTCTTCGCTGTAATCAATCGCAGAGGTCATGTTCAGTAAAGTTCGTAAAGTCTGCTCACCAAAGTGTGTGCCTTTAAGCTCTTCAATGTATGTGCTGACCTTTTTCTCCACATCGACCTTGCCTTGTTCAACCAACAAACCTAAAGCTTGTCCAACCAAAGATTTGGTACTTGAAGCCCACAGGTGGTGATCTCTTGCTGTGAAGTCACCAAAGTACTCCTCATGAAGTATCTTTCCATCTTGAATAATAATGTAGCCATCGGTGTGATCATTAATCATCGCATCACGAAAAGTCAGTTCTTCTCCGGCATAAATAAATTTGTGTTGAGCGACTTCCGTATTCAATGCTTGTGGGATATCGTTGATTGCACCATCTCGAGACACCATAACCGTTGGATGGATTCCCATGTTCTGGAAAGCCCATTTATTAAATGGCGCATGCGTCCAGTTCTCCAGTGTGACTTGCTCATTCGCTTTTGCTGGCACTGTAGACATAGGCTTGATATCCGCCATCGCGGTTGTCGAAAATAAGCCTGCAGTGACCAATGAAATAATCGACTTTCTCATCTGAAATCTCCGTTAACAATCTTGTGTGTACGGATGTAGAGTACTTTGCTAAGTTCAAACATATAAATCCAAAATGTACGTCCAAACAGTACAAAGGTGATCAAATGATGATTTCGAATGAACAGGTGGCATGCTTCACCAGTGTCTATGAACTTCAAAGCTACAGTGCTGCCAGTAAAAGATTGAATAAAGCTCGCTCTACGGTGCGAGAGAGAATCAACTCGCTAGAAGATTTGATGGGAATGGAGCTGTTTTCTATCGAAGGAAAAAAGGCGGTCGCAACGGACATTGCTCATCGTCTGTATCCAAGAGCACGGTTACTGGCGAGACAGTCGTTAGAGTTCGAAAACATAGCCTTATCTGCGTACAAAGGTGAACTCAACAACATTACCGTTTATCACGATAGCTCGATCCCTTGTCAGCTGTTGCTTAGCATTGAGTCTGAGATCAAGTCTCTTCACCCTCACATGCTTATCAACTGGCTACAAAAAGATAGAAACCACTGTTTACAGCAGATAGAAGACGGAGATGCCCTGTTTGCCATTATGCCTGGGATGGGCAACTTACACCCGAGCGCGGGGATCGGTAATATCAACCTTGGATCTTTTCAGCTGAGCCTGTTCACGTCCGTTCACTCTAGTATTCCAAACCGAACGATTTCGATTGCTGAACTGGCCACCTTTCGTCAATTGATCACTGAGAATGACATTGCCAACGAACTCAGGCATACCAAGATCAGTAGCGAGTTTGAAGTGGTCACATCACAAAGCCTTCTCATTGAAAAGTTAAAGCAAGACGGATGGTGTGTGTGCCCTCGGGAGAACCTAGCCCAATACATGAAAAGTGGTGAGGTACGTCAGATCGAGCTCCAAGAAGCGCCAAATATGATTCAGCAAGATTGTATTATGTTTTACAACTTATCGTCTAAAGCGTCTGAGCAAGAATCTCAAATCATCGAAGTGGCCGCTAAAGTGATTAAAAATCTGGTACTTCATAAAGATCCGTCATTCTGATGAAAGGAAGGAGAGAATGACGATCAAGAGCCAGGGTACGTGAGAAGCATAAAACCTGGCTCACAGAGCAAAAAATAGAAGAGGAGCTTAAACGCTCCTATTTTTGTTTTCTATCTTCATCTAGCAGCTATATAACTCTTGATAAACTTAATCTAAAACTGAACGAACATAATCTGCAATGTCTGGGTTTTGGCAATGATCGAAGAAGCATTGTTGGAAACGCTCGCTGCCAACCGCTGTTTTCACGAGATCTTGGTCGATTGCTCTTAGCGAATCAATAAAGTTGTCTTTTACCACCGCCGCTTTCACTTCATTCAAAATGGCTGCATTACGCTGTTGTGGTTCTGCTCGTTCTAACGGGTAACCTTGGCCACGCTCACCAGTGAAAGCCTTTTCGAATATGTAACGAATATTCAGCTCACCAGCCCAGCCAAAGCCTTTAGCAAAAGCAAGAGCGATAGCATTGCCGTTGTTGATTTGGTTAAACAAAAAAGCATCTGATGGCTCTAGGCAGTAACCACAGACCACACCCGGATGCAGGTTCAGTGACATCAAAGCCCCTTGTCCTGTACCGCAACCAGTCACAACAAAGTCCACAGCCTTTGAGTTGATCAGAATGCTCGCCATGATACCGAGGTGGATATACGTTAAGTGGTGATCGTTCTCGTCTGTCATACCTAAGTTGAAAACATCGTGACCAATGCCACCCGCCACTGACTCTAGCTCAGCTGCAACCATGGCATTTTTACCTGCCTGACTGTTTTCCATCATTAAAGCGATTTTCATTTATCTTCTCCTGCAAGATTGCTGCAAACTCAAAATTTAGAATAAAAAACCAATTAGCGTGCTAACCAACCACCGTCAACAGCGATGGTGTAGCCGTTAATGTAATCCGATGCTGATGATGCTAAAAACACACAAGGACCTGCGATATCTTGCGGTTTACCCCAGCGTTCAGCAGGAATGCGCTCAAGGATCGCTTGATTACGCACAGCATCTTCGCGCAGAGCTTGAGTATTGTTCGTTTCCATATAACCGGGAGCTATCGCATTCACGTTGATATTGTCTCGCGCCCATTCGTTCGCCATCGCACGTGTCACTCCCATCACTGCACTTTTTGAAGCCGTATAAGAAGGAACTCGAATGCCACCTTGGAATGAGAGCATCGATGCAATGTTAATGATCTTTCCGCCAGTACCTTGAGCCTTAAACTGCTTTGCAACGGCCTGAGACATAAAGAACACGGTCTTGGTGTTCACGTTCATTACGTCATCCCAATCTTGCTCTGAGAACTCAATAGCATCTTGGCGGCGAATAATTCCTGCATTGTTCACGAGGATGTCGACTTGGCCAAACTCAGCCAAAGTGCGCTCTATAATCCGTGGAATACACGCTTGTTCGAGAAGATCAGCACTGACGTTTAGGAACGTATGACCTGCTGCACTCATTTTCTCAATAGTCTCTTCAGGCTCTGTACGGTTAACACCGACAACTTTACAACCGGCTTCCGCTAGGCCTAATGCAATACCTTGCCCAAGCCCAGTGTTACAGCCCGTCACTATCGCTACTTTCTCTTCCAGACTGAATGACTCTAAGATCATGCTTGCTTCCTCAATTACATTGGATTCATTGCGTATCACTACCACCATCAATTAAATCATACAATAAGATGTAAATACGAGAGCGACATTGTAGAAGTTCGATCTTGAACCAAAATCAGTCTTACAGGTTGAAACGAGCACAACAAAATAAATGGATAGGATGGTGATTTGAAGAAGAGTGAATCTGTAACCGATTAGGAATAGAGAGCCAGAAGATTATCTAAATCACTTAATTCTGGATTATGGCAACAATTCCATGATTTATAAGGTAAAACGGTTTATACATAATAATGTGTTATCTAAATTACTGAAATTATCATGACGCTCAAAGAGATCCTTAAAATTCCCAATGTCCGCTACTTCTTAATGTTTAGAAGCAGCTACTTTGCGCGTTTTTACTACCCTATATTCACCCTACTTTATTTAGATTACGGGCTAACCCTTTCTCAATTCGCGATGCTCAACGTAGTGTGGGCGGCCACCATTGTGCTTGCTGAAGTACCGTCGGGTGCATTCGCCGATACCTTAGGCCGCAAGAAACTGGTGGTGCTGTCTTCGATTGTGATGTTCGTTGAGATCGCAATGATCGCCTTAGTGCCAACCGGAAACCCCGACTTGGTGTTCATAGTCTTTCTGATTAACCGGATTCTCAGTGGCTTAGCGATGGCACTGGCCAGCGGTGCTGACGAGGCATTGGCATACGACACTTTAAAGGAACAAGACAATGAAGAGTTGTGGCCTCGAGTGCTGCAAATCCAGCTTCGTGTCGCCTCAACGGTCGGTATCTTTGTCACACTAATTGGTGCGGCGATGTACGACGTGAATTTTATGACGAACATCTTTCATTTCCTTGGACTAGCCGAACCAGAAAGCACTAAAGATCTGATGCGTATTCCTGTGTTCGCCACCCTATTTGTAGCGATGATCGCTATCTATGCCGCGATTAATATGCGCGAAGAGAAAAAGCTGATGCCAAGCAACCAAACCAAATTGGCAACCACCATCTCAAGTCTTAAATTGACGATCGATGCAGGTAAATGGGTATTCGCTACGCCTTACGTGCTGTTCATCTTGCTCTACTACAGCCTATTCGAACACACCTCACGCATGTTCCTAACCATGAACAGCCAATACTATCTGGCGATTGATATTCCAATTATCTACTTTGGTTTTATTGGTGCGGGTATAAGTTTGCTTAAGATTATATTGGCAGGACAAAGCCGAAGATTAGCAGAGAGCATTGAGCCTAAAACCTTCATAGTGGTTATGGGATTGGCCAGCATGGCGACTTATTACTGGATCAGTTTAGGTTGGTCGATTTACGGGGTCATTCCGGCACTAGTATTAATCTTTATCATCATGACGATGAACATTTTCATCAGCTACCACCTGAATAAAAAGACCGAATCGCACAACAGAGCCACCGTTCTTAGTTTCAAAGGTTTGATGTTTAACCTCGGATACGGGCTGATCGGGGTCTTGTACGCTTACTACTATAAGTTGGTGTCTCAGGGCTACACCGAACAAGAAATAGAGCAGAACCTTGCCTTCTTGGCCTCACTGTCTTCGTTTTTCTATTACTTCGCCTTCCTGTTCATTTCGATCAGTGCGCTGTTCTATTTCAAAAACAAGAAACAGCCGATCTTCTGAAGAAAGCATCGAACTGTTGAAGAGATCTCTACTGCCGAATAGAGAATAAAGGTGAGTCTCTGGCTATATACGGATCATGACGCTTCTTATCATGTGATTTTTTGTTAGTATCACCATCAAATTACATAACACATGGAAGCGTCATGTCTTTTAGTTGGATCGCCTTTACCCTGCTTGCTGCCTTCAGCCAATCTTGGCGCAATGCCTTTCAAAGCAAATTAAGTGGCACCATGAGCGTGGCTGGCGTAACGTTAGCGCGATTTATTTGGGCTGGCCCAATCGCCCTTATTTACCTCTACGCCCTCTATCAATGGCAGCCAGTCTCCGCACCGGATTTTTCGGGTGAGTTTGTTTTCTACATTATTGCAGCAGCCATTATGCAGATCCTCGCGACCGGCTTAATGGTGATGTTATTTAAGCTCGAGAACTATGCGATAGGAGCAGGCTTAGCCAAGTGTGAAGCCCCCGTATCTGCTGTGCTATCCGTATTGTTTTTTGGTACTGCTTTGACACTAACAGGTTGGGTCGGCGTACTTATTGGTACTTTAGGCGTGCTAATCATGAGCAGCGCTTCTGGCTGGCGAAGCTTGTCCCCGAGAGTGTTCTTATTAGGTATGGCTTGTAGCACCGCCTTTGCTTTAACGTCTCTTTGGGTACGGGAAGCAAGTTTGAGCATAGGGTTGCCCTTCCCTCATAGCGCTGCTTGGGTGCTGTTCCTCGTCATTTCCCTTCAAACAGTGATTATCTGTACGTATCTCTTTTTCAGAGAACGCGACACGCTGCGCCTGATATTCAAGAAGTCGAAACTGGTCGTCATGACAAGCCTAGCGAGTGTTATCGGTTCTCTGGGTTGGTTTAGCGCAATGTCACTTCAAGCCGTTCCGTACGTAAAGACGCTTGGGCAAGTCGAAGTGATCTTCATGGTGTTGATATCCTACTTCTGGTTAGGGCAAAGCATCGCACGCAAAGACATTGTTGCACTCATCTTACTTTCTATCGCAGCGGTCTTGGTGATGTGGCAGTGATTTGAACGTCGGCATACTTGGAGGTTGGCTCAAAGAGAACAAAAAATCATACCCAAGTGACATATTCATCCACCGTATAAATATTACGGTGGCGTAAAATGATAAGAACGGCCTCCACAAAATTTTTATAGTGCACGTATCAGCTATTAATCATTACCCAATAGGATACAGCCTAATGAAAACCCTTACTCAAATCGCACTAGCAACGATCTTTTTTACAACCTCAATGATGACATTCGCAGAACCCGCGACAACAAACCAAGCCCAACTAGAAGCGTCAACCACAACAGTGAAGCATGAAGGAATGACTGTGACGCTAACAGATAAGCATTTTACGCCTGCAGAAGAAACTGAAGCCACTGCTTCACAAACTTTAACGCAAAGCCAAAAAACAGACTCAGCGCCACAGCCAACAATATAATGGCTTTATCAAAATAGTGGCGGGGCAAGCTAACACACAAAGACCTGTCATCATCAGGCAGTGACGAGCTCGTTAATATGGCTAGGACAAATTGAAGTCATATTACGACCGTTTTTTTTTGCTTGATACAACGCTTTGTCGGCTCGACTAATAAACCCATTCCAATTCTCATGTGGGTGAAGCTGAGCGACACCGAAACTCGACGTCAGGAACATCTCATTTCCTTGCACGGCTGAGATCTCTAAAATAGACAGTCGCAGCTTACAAGCAATAGCCTGTGCTTGTAGGAAATTAACATTGGGCAATAAAATCATTATCTCGTCTCCACCAAAACGGAACGCGCTGGCTGTTGGCGATGTTTTTATCGCACTTTGAACCATTGCAGCAAAAGACTTGATCACGAGATCACCCACAATGTGTCCGTGTTGGTCATTGATCGACTTAAAGTTATCAATATCCATCATAATGGCACTGACAGGTGCAGTCCCCGCCTGCTTCATGACGACTGGAACCATTTCATCTAAAGCTCTGCGGTTTCCAAGTGCCGTTAAAGGGTCGCTGTAAGACAGGTCATGAATAGACCTAAGCAACCTTGCATTAATCAACCAGAGCATTGTGAAGCTCATCGACACGATAAGAACAATACTCATTAAAAAGGCAAGTTGATGAATGAGTGCGGCTGCCATGAAATCCTGAAGCTCAGCTGAAAATAGCGTCACCAGTACTCGGAAAACCATAAACCCACCATATATCAAAAATGATAAGGCCATCATTCGAGTTGCTAGGGTCAAGTCATCACGTTGACCCTTTAACACCACAAAGGCAGTGCAAAGAGTAACAAAGGCCAAATATAAACTAATGAGAATAATTCGAGCCTTGATGGAAGGTTCATAGTACGTGAAGTGAATAAAACCTAGCAGAAGAGCCAACATCATCAGACTGCTGAGGTAGGTGCATTTTAGGGAATATTCTCGAAACAGGCACAAGCTATATAAAGCGAGATGAAAGCTAAGCGCAATGACCATGTTGGCGCCAATAACAGTGATCCAATCAGGGAGTTCCCCTCTTAGGCTCAACATCAACGGCCCACTTCCGATAACAAATATTGAAATGGAAAAAATTGAAAGCCCTTTAATGGACTGTTGGGTAAATTGGAACAGCAACAAGCCAATGCAGTAAATGAAAGAGAACAAAATAATAATAAAATTAAGTGTTCTCATATCCAGCGAAAAACCATCCATGATTTTCTATCTTCCATACGCAACCAAATTTCAACATGGTCAATAATCATGCAAACCACAAAAACATTCACCATATGAATCTTTTCATTTTATAAAAAAAGGGGGTAGATCACATATGCGGAGATTTTTATCGCATGAGTCCATGAAATGGATTGGCATGTAACACTCGCCCTCAATATTGCTTCATAACATCACCGAATCTACAGGCTTCTCCACTCGTTACTTGGTTGAATGACAACTGTCTGGCATTATGCGCCCAAGAAATCTCTAGGGGCTGTTGACCTTAGTTATTACACAGCAAAGAATGAACGAAGGTAGTCAGTGGTAGAAAACAGCCAACAATTAAGTGACCGTTACGACGAACATGGTTACTTTGTTATCAGAAATTATTTCGACGAAGCTCAGATCGCATCGCTTAGAGCAGTCGTGCTGAAATTCCATGAATCATGGAAAGCAGACAACGAAGAGTTCTATCAAGAAGAGGCCTTTAACTCGTCTTTAATTACGGGAAGCGAGTATTTGCCTGCCGACGATCGAAGCGTGCTTTTCGACTTCATCAGCTCGAAACAAGTGATGGACGTGGTTGATGCCGTGATTCCGAACAAACCGGCATTCATGAATACACAGCTGTTCTTCAACCCTGTAAACCCGCAGCAAAAAGACTTCTGGCATCGTGACTGTCAATACGACTACGACATTGATGACCAGATGAAAGTCATCATGGAAACCCAGGTATTGCATCTGCGAGTGCCCCTTTTTGATGAGCCAGGTATGGAACTTATCCCTGGTACACATAAGCGCTGGGACAACGAAGAAGAGTACAATGTTCGCCAAGAAGAAAACGGCAAAGTGAGCAGCGATGACATATCTGGCGGTAAGCAGATACCGTTAGCCGCCGGTGACTTATTGGTATTTTCAGCGGATATGATCCACCGAGGCCGATATGGCTTGGATCGTTTGGCTTTGGATATTTTGATCTTTGATTCGGCGGCAGACTATGTCGACTACGTTGATGACGACTGTTTACCAACACCAGCTATGTTGAGCAATATTACCGACCCAAGATTGTTTATGAACACGCTACACTTAAAATCAATGCAGTACTCATAACCCATAAAGGTATCCGAACTATGACTGACACTAAGCAAAATACCCGAATTAGCCAGTTCCGTTTCGGTCAGCCAAAAGAATCTCTCAAGTTAGAACATGTCGCTTTAGGGGCACTAGACAAAGATAAAGTTCGCGTACACATTGAAGCGACCAACATCAACCCTAGCGATCTGTTGTCGATTTATGGTGTGGGCCAATACAAACATAGCCATCAGCCGCCGAGAGTACCGGGATTTGAAGCGGTAGGAAGGGTTGTAGAGTCTAGCAATGCTGAGTTTTCAGTGAATCAGCGCGTGCTTGTGGCAACCAGTGGAACATGGCAGAACTATGTCGATGTATCACCAGATGATCTGTTCCAAATTCCTCAACATTTAGACAATGGCTACGCCTGTCAGTTGTACATTAATGCGCTAACTGCATGGGTGCTAACGACAGAAATAGCTAAGCTGACCCACGAAGATGTGTTGATCATCAACGCGGGCAGTTCAGCCATCGGTAAGATCTTCTCCCAGTTATCAGCATCACTCGGCTTCAAAATCATTGTTGTTACATCACAGCCGGAACAATACCTAGCCACTTCCAGTTGGGTGTTAGATACGGACGATGATTTAGTTTCTCAAATTAAGGCGTTAGGCTTGCCTATGCCAACCGTTGCCTTTGATGCGATTGGCGGTTCACCCGGAACCGACCTTATTCACACCCTTGGCAACAACGGGCGCTTTATCAACTATGGGACGCTGTCTCTGGATTTTTACGAACCACGCTTCTTTGAGTACGCGAAAAGCCAAGACATCGATTTCAGCACCTTCTTCTTGCGTTATTGGGAGGAAGCGGAAGGTAAAGATGTTCGTCGTGATAAGTTCACGACCATGCTAGATCACTTCATCACAAACGGCATTCAGCTCGACGTTGACCGCTATCTGCCATTCGATGAAGTGCAAACCGCGATTGATCTCATTGAATCGAAAACCACACGCTTAGAGGGCAAGATCATATTACTGCCACAGTAAGTGAAAGTTGGACGATATACCTTGTTTATCTCAACAGGCAAGACGTTCAACAGCTTACAAATGTGCTTATTAATACACCAACGCTTAGAAAATTTGATCACAAAATTCGGAGTATTAAAAAATAGCGAAGAGTTGTAGTGAGTTTCACCGTAACTTAAGTGGTTGCTATATGGTTATGGGTCACATTTATTTGAAACATCAGTAAGTTATATCACTATAAATATGACACTGATCACCCATAAGGTAACCTCGATTCTATATGGTAGCGTCATACTTAAAACCACGACGTGAATATACTTATGAAAAGACACATACTATCAAGCGCCATCCTACTCTCTTTAGCCTTCCCTACTTTTGCCGCTGATGGTGACATACACGACGTTACGATACTGGGTACTTCAGATATTCACGGTCATTTTATGGCATGGGACTACGCATCAGATAAGCTCAATACTCGTGGCAGCTTGAGTCAAATAGCGACAAAAGTGAGTGATATCCGCAAAGAGCAATCGAACATTATCCTTGTCGACGCTGGCGACACCATCCAAGGCAACTTCGTAGAAACCTTCAAAGACGAGCCTGTTGATCCAATGATGCTTGGCTTTAATCACATGAAATACGATGTGTGGGTTTTAGGGAATCATGAATTCGACTTCGGCCTCAAAACGCTCAACAGAGCCCTTACTCAATTTAAAGGGCAATCTTTGGGCGGCAACATCAAGAATAAAAATGGCAACCCATTCCTTCCGGGTTACACCATTCTAGAGCGCGGTGGCATTAAGATTGGCGTGATCGGAATGGATACCCCAATGACGGAGGTCTTTGCGCAAGGTACAAACCGTTTAGAAGGCGTCACTTTCACTAATCCAACCTTGGAAGTGAAGAAAATCGTCAAAGAAATTGATGATAAAGTGGATGCCATCGTATTGGTTGCCCATATGGGGATTGAGAACGAGAATGACATTGCTGACACCGGTGTCACCGACATTGCCAACGCAAACCCAGAGCTCGATGCCATCGTCGCTGGTCACATGCACACTCGTATCGATAAGGCCGTTGTGAATGGCGTTATCATTACTGAGCCCGACAAATATGGCCGCGCCCTATCTCGTATTGATCTTCAATTTGAAGAGCGCGATAGTAAATTTACTCTCGTCAACAAAGATAGCTTCACCTACAAAATTAAAGGTATCGACTCTGATGAGAATATGGACGAGTTATACCAGCCTTATCACAAACAACTCCGAGAAATGGCGAATAGACCGGTCGCTCAACTTACTGGCGTTGATTTAGTCCCAGAAAACGAAATCCGCGGTATCCCTCAAGTCCACGTTCAAGACACAGGCATCAGTGCGCTATACCAAGAAGCGAGCTTCTTCTATGCACCCAAAGCTAATGTCATCGCACTTCAAATAGACAACGACAATGCAGAGCTCGATGTTGGCCCAATAAAAGCCAAAGACATCGCGTACAACTACCAATACGCAGGTGGCGAAATCACTGTCTACCAGATGACAGGCAAAGAGTTAAGAACCTACATGGAATGGTCTGCGGGCTACTTCAATTCAGTACAACCCGGCGATGTAACCTACAGCTTTAACCCCGAGCGCAGAGCATCAAAATACTCGACCAATGACTTCTTCGCAGGCGTGACTTACACCATTGACCTCACTCAACCGGCAGGTACACGTATCACCAACCTCGCGTTTGCAGATGGCACACCGGTTACAGATGAAACCGAAATCCGTATTGGTATGAATAGCTATCGAATGGGTCATCTAACCAAGAAAGGCGGCGTGCTAGAAGGTGAATCCTTCCCTGTACTCTTTGATACTGAAGCTGAGTATGGAGAAGAAGCAGGCACGATCCGTAACATGACCATCAAGTATCTTAAGGACGAAAAGAACGGCAAGTATGAAGGTAAAAATCAGCAGCGATGGGCACTTTCTGGTTTAGAGAGCCGTTACAGTGAACAGCGTGAGATCGTAAAGTCATTGATTAACGATCAAACCATATCAATCCCCACCAGTGACGATGGCCGCTACACAAACATCGCTTCTATCAACGTAAAAGAACTGATGTTCAAATCTGACGAAGCCAAACAAGCAGCCATAACCACACGCGAAAAGAAACTGGCACAGGCGACTGAGCAAGAGAGTAAGCAAATCAAACACGAAATCACTCTGATTGAAGCGCTCAATTAACCCCTGCTCTCAAACCAATAACGACTTAACGACGCTTAGCGCGTGGTTAGGTCGTTCCCGTCCTACAACACCACACCTTTACTAAGTACACGGTTGATACTGGATAAATGATCCGCAAAGGCTAACTCATAGTTGTCGAGTAGACGACACTTGTTACCAAGT
>NZ_AJZD02000048.1 GCF_000272105.2 Vibrio splendidus 12E03 | reverse complement strand
ACTTGGTAACAAGTGTCGTCTACTCGACATTTATCATTTTCGGCTTGGTTAGTTGATCGTGTGATCACCAAGCGATTCTGTCGTACCTTAATTACCAAACTGTATTGACGTTATAAGAGATGGCGACTCACATTGGACTTTTCTCTGAAATGGGTACAAAACCCCAGATACAAGTACTGTGAGTATACTAACAATTGCTGATATGACTTTTTAGATAGGAATATGGGGAGGTATTTGATTTTTTGATAGGTAAAATCTATTGGTAATTGATACGCTATTGCGTAATATTAGAGGTGTCAACACATACTGGAACTCTCTTTGAGGGTGTTGGTGTCGGAAGCGATTCCCCTAGTCAGTGAACAGGATAATCCAAGATAAAGACCAGACCAGATTTTTTATTTGTTAAAAGCACCTTTAAGGTGCTTTTTTCATATCTACTACTTTCTTTTAAGTACCGACTTTCCTTGAAGTCGTTGTGAAAGTATCCAGCTAACACGCTTGGCTTTACCTTTCGGTAGAGTTCCTTTACCCCAGTCGTCAACCTCATAAGCTGAATTGACTCTAAGTTTCAATTCATTGGTAGTGCCATTTGGTTTAGAAATACTAAAGAAGATAGCGTAATCAAATGCTTCCATGTAATGATAGGATTCGCCTTTCTTGGTCATGTAAGGCACAGCATAGTTATTGATAAGTTTATTTTTGATGAGATCCGGAAGTTCTATGCTGCGTTGGTATCTCTCATGACACCAGTATCGCCCTTCCTGCCTAAAAAGTATTGGCCCATTTTCTTTCTCATCAGTAAAGCAGTGATTGGCGTAACTAACATGTAGTTTTACTGAGTTACCATCAACCTCGATGTCATGAGAGGTACTTTGTAGATGGGTTAAGTCATAAAAGTCGCCTTCAATAGTGAAACCTTTCCAAGTCATTAACTGTCCTTAACCTTCCTCTTAGCGCTTCGCGTAAGGATTTCTCTAGCCCATTCACTAACCGACTCATGATCTTGGGCTGCAAGTTTCCACAGCGCCTTATCACTCTCTGTACATCGAATTTCTTGTTTTTTATCAAGAGTTACGTCCTGTTTAGGTCGCCCTCTTTTGCCGTTTTGAATTCTCATGATTTTATTTTCTGTCATGACGTTATTTAAGTCAAGTCGTTTGCTTTCTATACATCAGTGTCTCCTTATTTCTCTCGATGCAGTAACAGGTGAATGACTTCATCTTTATCTTCACTAACAATTTCAACACGATAAATCCCTTTGGCTTGTAGCGCTTTAATTAACACTTTCAATCGATTGGTCTTCACTGTTATGGCCAGTGGCTTTATTTGATTGTTGTGTTCATCAAACCCTTGCTCTACGCTTTTTTCTTTCATGTAGAGAGTGTCTCGCTCAATTTCTTTTTCTATATCTTCCAGCATCGACGGGAATTGATGCTGCTCAAATAACTCTGTTAACATGATATAGAGGTCATCAGCCCGTGAGAATTTGGCTTGATACTCGAGATTCAGTCGATTGATATCCCATAGCTTTTCTTCAAGGTTGCCCGTTCCGCTACGGCCAATACTGAGCATTGTCTTTAGTTCATTTTTGCATGTCGAAAACTGAGGGCGCTTTACCTTTGGTTTGATGAATTTTACTAACAGCTCGTTTCTTCTTTTTGCTGTCCAAAATCCGCCTTGCTGACTCATCGTGCAATACAGTGCGAGAAGTGAATTTGTTACAAGTTCATCAAGGGCTTGATAGTGTTTAAGGTTCCGACTCATGAATTTATTCTATCTAGATAACTGAAGCTCGAGTTTATCAGAAAAGTAACGTTAACATCTTAAAGAGGTGTATCACGATAATTGGAATCAGAGAAAAGATCCCATAAATTTATTCGGAAGTTATCCCCTGAAATTGTGTATAAATTATAACCGTTCACTTTTGCATGCAAAACCCTTCTTTGCTGACAACATCAATAAATTAGCTGAACAATACGACTACGTATTTATCGACACCGCCCCTTCTGTTGGAAACCTGCAATACTCGGCTCTCATCGCGTGTGATGGTTTATTGATTCCTACCACAGCAGAAGAAGACAGTTTTAAAGGTGTATCTAAAATTTTCAAATCTGTAGCGCGTATCAAAAACACTTATGGTTTGGATGTATCTGTATTAGGTATGTACCTAAACATGGTGAAAAAATTCCCAACTCAATTGCAAGATTATTTCGCTACTAAGTTGTCTGAGGATTATGGCGACCTGCTATTCAAGACTCAGGTGATCCATACAACTAGGGTTTCAGAAGCCTCAGCGTTCAAGCAAAGCATTATTGAGTATGACGCGAAAAAAGCTGAATACATCAACATCGATGCTTTGATGCAAGAGTTTGAGTTGAAAGCGGAGGCGTTGTCATGAGTGGTAAAAAAGACTTTAAAGCCTTAATGAAAAACAAGTCCAAATCGTTGCTCGATGAAGAGATCAACGAAGTAAAGCCTGGTGAGAGCGTTGTTCTGATCCCTAAAGAGGAGATCTATTCATCTGAACAGGTACGTAAATTCTTTGATGAAGAGTACATTGCCGAATTGTCTAAAAACATGGACGATATCGGCCAGATTCAACCCATCGTTGTGACTCACAAAGATATTCGTGGCTACAAAATACAAGTGGGTGAGTGTCGTTGGAGAGCGGCCAACCTGAGTGACAAAATCACTCATGTAGAATGTTTGGTGCGTGACGCGGGAACCGTGTTAGCGCAACTATCAGAAAACCTTCATAGAAACGACCTTACTCCTTTTGAAACGGGCCGCGCTTTAGAGCTGCTAATGGAAGAGCAAGGGATTGCAGAGAACAAAGATCTAGCCAATGTTGTGAGCTTGTCTGAATCTCGTATTAGCGCTTTTCGAAAGGCGGCTCAATGCCCTCCTTATATTGAGCTTGCTTATCACAATGGCATTATCCGTGATGTTGATACCGTCAACTCTCTACGTATTGCAGGAGAACTCAGTGAGGTAGAAACAAAGAAACTTCTTGAATCTCCTGTTTCACGTAAAGAAGCTAAAGAGCTCGTAAAAAGCTTAAAGGCTTCTAAGAAAGAGGCTAAATCAAAACAAGTTGATGAAGAACAACCCTCCCCTGAACATCAAGAAGTTACGAATGAGGAGACTTTAAATGAAGTCACTCAAACGAAAGTATCAGGTGCTACCCCTATCCCGCAAAATAATGGAATAAGAATATCGTTTGAGGGGGAGCAAGGCTTCATTGATCTCAATGGCCAAGCCGAAATTGGCCAAATCGTTATTGTACTTGATGCTAGTCCTGGGAAATTGACCGTACCAGCCAGAGATATCTCAGTGATTGGGTATCACTCGATAGAGCATGGCCACTAATAAAAAGAAGCTGGCTCGAGTCGTGAATACACATCGAGCCAACCTAATTAAGTTGTACTCATTAAACTTTGAAGGCAGCGCTACTCAAGCCATTGAACAAATAACGACTAGAGCGGTTGAACGGGCCTATGAGCAACATGGGCCCCCACCCCCAGGTGAAGTAATGAAAGCTTGGGTTATTGAAAGTCGTGCTCCTCAATGGGTTTGTAGGGCCACTTTTGATTTATTGATTGAACTTGATTGGTTGCCAAATACTGATATTGAAAAAGCTATTGCAGCTCGCTTTCTCCTCTTGAATGACTACCCAATCAGTGAAAGTTGGAAAGCGTTATTAGGCGAGTGGTTAGAACTTGCCAAGCAAGCACAAAAAGAGAACTCAGATGAATACGAATAACTACAATGAAACTCTTAAAGATGAATACCGTACATTGGTTGTAGCGTTTTTTAACACCGTTGAAGAGCAACGCGAAGACCGCGAACTTAGCGCCCGTATGCTGTTTGAAATGGCTAAATCTAAATCTCTCACTGACAAAGAATCAATGAGCGCGGATTGGTTGCGCAATCGTGTTTACCAACCTCAAAAATATAAGCACCTACCCCAATGTATCGCTAAATCTGCATACTATTGCCTTATGGCTAGAAACTGGACTCCTACGAAAAACAGTGAATGGTTTGTAATGTTGGCCTTTTACGTTCGTGAGTTTGGTGGTGATACACCAAGTTATGAGGCTCTGAGTCAAAACCTCCCTGATAACCTAGAAGGTGAATTAGGTTTTCAGTGGCTTAAGGTTTGCGTCAATGCAGTGAATGACATCAAAAAACAAAAACAAGAGAATCCGTCATGAGTTTTTCATATGAACAAAGAATTAAGCACTTACGTGAGCTCTCTCAATTGCCTAGACAATCGCTTTGCTTTCAGCTTTTAACGATCATGAATCTTTGTCATCACAACTTGGATAATGGCAAGGTCGAACTATTGAAATCAGATGATGAAACCTTTTTCTATGAGGCTAATTCACTGAAAGAGCAGCTACTCGATGTGCCGAGTCTTAGTAATTCTCATAAGGTGCTCTATCTCCTACTCGATGCGGGTTTTATTGAGCGACGAGTGTTAGATAAAGATGGCCAAGTCGTTATTGGTGATAGCTACCAAAGAAACACGGCCAAAATCTATTGGCGTATATCCGACAAAGGGTTAAGTGTTTTCGGTTAATTAAAAACTCAAGGAATTAAGTCATGAACGAAGAACTATTCAAGTATTGGGATTCGGATAAGGCCAAGAAAAAGCAAACTGCTATCACGCGTTTAAGTAATGGTTTAGCCAAGGAGCTTTTAGGAGACCGAAATACTAAGTCGCTGTTTAGTGATGAAGAAATTGAAGCTATCGAAAAAGCTAGAGAAGCCCTGGATAGTGTTAAATATAAATTCACTCACCTTAAAGAGGAACGACTTAGAGCCGAGCAAGAAAGAAAACGAGCTAAAGACGCTAGACAGGCTTTAGCTAAGAAGCTTTCTATTGCGTACATTAAAGGCTCAGGCTCGTACCCTCTCACGACTTTTTCTAGAAATCACTTCTACCTATTATGTATGTTGAATGACCTACGAGTTGGTTACACGCTTAGTTTCTACGATTTAGATGTTGAGGATTCCAGTGGTGTGGTAACTCATGATGAAGAGCATTTTCGACGAATGAGAGATTACAATGTTGATAGGCTTTGTTTCCTAAATCAGGGAACTAAAT
>NZ_AJZD02000047.1 GCF_000272105.2 Vibrio splendidus 12E03 | reverse complement strand
GCAAGAGAGAAAGGGTTTGATAACGTTCTCAACATTGGCCGAGTCATCAGCTCTTTGGTCGGTATGGTGAATCAGCGTACCTTGGCTAACCAGAATCATGAAAAAAGCCATTATTATGAGCTCTACGGCACCTTTGATATCGAAGGATTAAAGGTAAAAGGCAAATTACAGCCCCATGATGAGCTTGAACTCGATGATAAAAATCGAATGATTGACCGGTTTCAACTCGAAGTGATTAAGGACGCAGACAAAGGTGAAAAAGGCACCGTAGAAAAACGGGAAGTCAAAGAAGAAAAGCGTCAGCCGCCCATGCCTTTTAACTTATCCAAACTGCAAATTACAGCGTCAAAGAAGTGGGGGTACAAACCCAAAGAAACCCTCGATATTGTTCAAAAGCTGTATGAAACCCATCAATTACTGACGTACCCTCGAAGTGATAACCAATATTTATCTGAAGCACATTTAGAGAATGCGGCCAACATCCTGGGCGCCATTCAAAAAACCAGCCCAAACCTAGCTGCATCTATCCAGTCCGTCGAACCGACCTCAACTCATAAAGCCTTTGACGGTTCAAAAATAGAAGCGCATCACGCCATCATTCCAACAGAAAAAGACGGCGTAGGCATTG
>NZ_AJZD02000046.1 GCF_000272105.2 Vibrio splendidus 12E03 | reverse complement strand
CAATTCCAGATGGATAATATTGTGAGTGAGGAGTTAATTAGTAAATATACGCCCTAGAAATCGAGTCGAATACTGTCCATATATTTCAACTTGAAGATCAAAAAGTTGCTATGCAACTAATAACAATAAAATAATATTAGGGTTTATATGAAAAGCACATTCAAACTGTCTTTAGCTGCTGTTTTAGTTATTTCTGCAATGGGGGCTCACGCAGGCATTGCCATTGTTGATACAGAAGAAGGTAACTTCTCTGTTGGTGGTAACGTCGAGCTGAACTTTAACTACCAAGATAGAGAATCGAATGATAACGGTGACGCAGAGTTCAACCAAGATGGTCGAGTTCTGATTGAGTTCGCTGGCGAAAAGTACACCAGTAATGGTCACTATGTTGGGGTTAAAGCTCAGCCTCTATTTGAAAGCACAGGTAATGTCGCACTCGATGATGCCTACTTTGAGTTCGGCAAAAAAGACGGGTGGGCGATCAAAGCGGGTCGTTTTGAAGCCTACGATATGTTCCCTGTCGGCCTCGATGTTTTCCTTGAGTATTCAGGTGATACTTCAAATGAACTTTATACGGGCGGCAGCGCTTATGTGTACCAGATGAAAGAAGCTCGCGGTCGTGGTTCTGATGGTCAGTTGATGTATAGCCAAAGTTTTGGGGATCTGTATGTCGAAGTAGGAACGATGATCGGTGACCGCTCTGACTTGTTCTCTGATAGCTACCATGGTGTGGAAGTAGACCACGATAACGCCAAAGACGCGTTCCTTGTTCGCCCGGTTGTGTCATATAAAATGGGTGACTTTACTGTTGCAGCCTCAATGGAAACTAACTTAGTCAGCGATGCTGTTGTCGATACCTCGGGTAAAGATATCTCTGACCGAACTGGCTACGGTCTAACAGGTAATTGGTCTAATGATTCTTGGATCTTTAACGCTAACTTTGCTTACTTAGATGCTGTCGATGAAACTAATGTAACCGCGGGTTTGAACGCGCTTTATAACAACTTCGGTATCGGTTACATCTATGGTGCGAACGAATATGATTCCACATGGGCAAAAGGCGATGTGACGGTTAACACGGGTTACGCATCTTATGAGTTCCAGAATGTGCTCGAAGTACAAGACTTCTCTGTGCTTCTTGGTACTTACTACACGACGGTCGACAACGAAACGACTAATACATCTGCGTTCTCTGAAGACGATGATTTTGGTGCTCGCGTACGTCTTTACTACGAATTCTAATAACGGTTGATTCAATTCCACTAACAACCCGACATTGTGCGGGTTGTTGTTTTTGAGGGGGGCTACGGAAAATTCGAGACATTAAACATGGGAAAGCAAAGTCGTTAAATCCAAATCAAACCGTTACTTTTTGTCTCGGAAGCTCATGCTCTCACTGTTAAAAGGCGTGTGGTAGGTGCATTGGTAGTTGATGTCGATGATGTCGCTGACGATGAATAGTTCACCCGATGCTAAGAAACCTCGGTTGGTGATATTCATCGCGGCGGCATTTTTTTTGCAGCCGAGCAACTCCGCATCTTCTTTAGATACGTTGATCGCTTGATACGTTGTTAAGTAACTATCGATCTGAAGGCCTTTCGCTAGCGCATGTTTCTGGATTGAGCTTTCAATGATCTCGGCATTCATTTCAGGAAAGATGCTGACTGGTATCTTGGCTTCTTCTATCTGAACGACTTTGTTGTTAATCAATCGAAGCCGTCTAATTTTCCAAATGTAGTCATTGTCGTCTAAAGAAAAAATCTGCTGTTCGTGGTTATCGGGTAGCGCTTTATTCAGCTGGAGTTTTTTATAAGAGATCTCTTCAAAACTGTTTTCAGTGATGGAGTTGTACACCAGTGGTGTACCAATGAGAGAAGTGTTGACGAAGTAACCAGAACCCACTTTAGATTTCACCATGCCAATAGCCTCTAGCTTGGCTAGTGCTTTACGAATCGTGAAACGAGATAATCCATATATTTCAGACAGTTCTCTTTCAGCAGGAAGCTTATGGCTGATACTGTTTTGGCAAATTTTGCTCACAATATCTTGAACAACTAATTCATATTTTTTCATTCTAAAAACTTAAAAAAGCACTCATGGTGATTAAATTATAGTTAACTAAATCAGATACTCAGCGCATTCCGAACTAGCCGATAATTCTAACATAGAAGGCCATTTAGATGATGAGAAATAGGGTGTTTTGGAGGGCGAATTCGAGCATTACTTCTGGGTGTGTGACTTCATTCTCTTTCTTGATTAGATAAACGTAAAGGCGAGGTCACCTACAAGCAGATAATAAAAAAGCACGGCCAATAGGACGTGCTTCGAGTCTTTGAGCTTTGTTAGTCGCGACCTACATAGCTAAGTTTTCATTTCTTAACTTGGTGAGTTCTTTAAGGCGTTTTGCATACTCTTTTTGGAATTCGTCAGGGTCTGCGCCTTCAGATACTTGAGCGTACACTCGCATCTTGTTGCCGCCGTAGATCTTAGCAAGATCATCGTTGCTGTAACCGCGTTTCCACAGTTCATCAGTAATCGCCGCTAGGATCTTCGACAGTTCACCATTACCAGTAGCACCTTTGTTGAATGCCTCAATCATGTAGCCGCCGTCGTCGTACATTTTCGCGTTCTTGGTTGCGAAATCCACAACCATTGCGGTAGAGAACATATCATCAGTTGCGATACCTACGTGGTCAACGCCTACCAATTTCACGTAGTAATCGATCATGTCAGCAGCTTGTGCTGGAGAAATATCTTCAGGCCAAACGCCGTCCATCATCCATTCCGTAAAGGTTGGGGCAACGTAGCCACCTGATTTAGCCGCGCGTATCGCTTCATCGTCAGGAATAGCACGGTAGCAACCTTGTGGCGTTGCATCTGGCTCACTCTTATAAAGCCCCGCAGGCACTGAGTGCGTGTAGACAAATGGGGTTCCAGGATACTTCTCTTCCATGTAATCCATCGCGTCATTTGCTGTTTTTGAGCCTGTGTGGCTGAGATCGAGAATGACCTGATACTCGACCATCGAATCAATAACCGATTCTCCCCAAGGTGTTAGGCCAATATCTCTACCGTTAAATGCGGCCAATTGTCCTGAACCTGTTCTAAAAATGTCGTTATACGCCAAGATCATGCTTTTTAAGCCCATGTCTTTTAGAATCGCCATTTTGGTCACATCTTCTTCCAAAATAGTGGCGGTTTGGCTGTTCCAAAGCACGGCGGTTTTGCCTTCGGTGTGCGCTTTTTCAATGTCATTATTGGAATGCGCGATGATGAAATTGTCAGGTTGTTTTGCCATCGCAGAGCGGTGTTTATGATGGTGAAACAAGAAGTCATCAAAGTTGTGATCAGCAGCGGTAATGGTGTATTCATGCCCTGTGATACCTGCATCACGAGCATCTTGGAAGTAATCCAATAGCTGTTGCTCGTCCTGCCAACCTGCACCATAAGGGCTCGCGAGCATACCAATGACAATTGTGTCTTGAACAAATGTTTTAGCCTTGTCTGATGCAGGCCAGGTCTTACTCTCAACACTTGCCTGAGCAACACCAACACTCATTGCGATGCTTGCTGCTATTAACGTGATCTTTTTAAACATGAAAACCTCTCAATTACTGGCTTAAGTCCATTTATATTTATGCCTAGATTTAATAGTAGACCCTGACGGTATCGTTGAGTCATTTTAAATTGATAACCCTGTCATACTTTTTAATCAAAGCGTTACGTCCTGAATTGTGATTTCGCCTTAATGCAAAAACTTAAAGCGTCTCTTGTTAACTTGAGGTAATAGTAGCTAAGCTAGAAAAGTAAAATGTGCATTTTGTGCCACTGAATTTAAACTGTACTGATGCAGAAATTGATGCTGATATTGGGTTGAGTTGTGGATTTGACCTGTTTTGAACAAGACAAAGGAATCGTGAACTGATGCTTGAATTACCATTGATTGCGAAGAGTGTTGTGAGTCATTTCCAGCAGTGTGTACGAGAAGATAAGGCATTAGAGCTCTATCATGCCGGAATAGAAGCGCTCGCTGTTCAAGTGAGCATGCCATTCTCAATGGATACTTCAGTTGCTCAATATGTCTCGTTTAATGTGTTTACTCATTTCTTAGAGGGTTTGAGGAAGGTATTACCATCTGAAGTGTTTGTTTCTGCGTTATTAGGCAGTGCTGAACGAGCTGTTTTCGAACTCGCTTTTCCCCACCTTTCAGCTCAAGATTTTCTGTCTCTTTTTCCGTTTGAACAATGGTCAGTCGAATCGTCTTCACAGTCATTAAAGCTTTCATTTCTAGTATCTAATAGCTCGCTCAATGGTATTGAAGCCGAGCTGTTTTTGATCGTTTATAGCCACGCCTACTTTAAATCTCAACAGACTGATATTAATAAGCCGGTTCGTTACGACTTAGTTTCGGTGTCGGCGAGTGCGCTAAGTGAGTTGAGAATACAAACGGAAACGCCACAGTTCATAGGTCAAAATGAGACGTGCATTTCGTATAACCCCATTGATCGAGATTGCTCAATCAAAGCGGTATCAACGGCTACTACTTCCACCTTCAAAGTGACACAAGCATTACTTCCTTATATTGGTCGAGTCGATGTAGATTTGGTGATGTTTGGTCAAATAAACCGAATGGGTAAGCGCACAATCCAAAGAGCGCTTAGTGAAGAGGGGACGACCTTTCGAACCATTAAAGAGGCTCTGTCTTTTGAATTCGCCAAGCGCGTGATGACTGAGCAAGGTTATTCGATCTCAGATATTGCACTTCACTTGGGATACGCAGATGCCTCACAATTTATAAGAGCGTTTAAGCGAGCAAATGGGATTACACCTTATCAATGGAAGAAAGGCCATGTTGAGTGATAAACATGGCCTTTCTTAGGTTGCTTCTGAACTAGTCGCTTTGTTACTCAGTATTCAAATGTCGAATCAGCTTGGCTGGCATGCCACCGTATAAGCAGTCTGGTGGTACATCACTGTTAACCACTGAGTTCGCTGCGATAACAGAGCGTGCGCCAATCGTAACGCCTTGGTTGATGACTGAGTTTCCACCAATCCACACATCGTCTTCGACTGTGATAGATAGGCAGAAAGTTTCCCACTTACGGCGGCTGAGATAATCCAGTGAGTGGGAGGCCGTGTAAAACTGGGCACTTGGCCCTATCAATACATTGTTGCCAATTTTGATATTCGCGCCATCAAGCATCACCACGTTCATGTTGATAAAGGTGTCGTTACCGATCTCGATGGTTTTGCCAAACTCGCAATGAAAAGGAGGACGGACAACGCTGTTTCCTACTTTACCAAACAGATTAACTTGCAGGCTTGGTTGCTGAGTATCGTCAGAACATTGATTGAAGTCTGACAACGCCTTACTGGCGTGAGTGCGCATGTGGTCTATTTCATGGTCTGCGCCATCAAAAATCTCGCCGGACAGCATTTTCTCGAGTTCTGTTTTCATTGTTTGCATCCCATTCGTCAACATCGATATTAGAATACGGATAATTGGACATAAAAAAAGAGAAAAGCCTAAGCCTTTCTCTTCCTGTTTTTCTACTTAGCAATCAAGATTGCTCAAATTAGATTTGCTCAACAAAATCCATCAGGTGCTGTTTCACTTCATCTGAAGCAAAAGCGCTCTCTACAGAGTACTTGTAGATCTCTGCGTAGTCTTCTTGTGTTAGACCGAACGTTTCACATACACGCTTCACTTCGTTAGTCATGGTTGTGTTCGACACAGTACGGTTGTCTGTATTGATCGTTACAACGATGCCGTCTTTCTTGAATTCAGCAATTGGGTGGTCGCTGAATTTGTGAATACACTTAGTTTGCACGTTACTTGTTGGGCAAGTTTCAAGCGCAACCTGCTTCTCTTTAACGATGTTGTATGCGTCTTCGTTACCTTGGATGTGAACACCGTGGCCGATACGCTCAGCGTCAAGCATTGTCACTGCATCGTAAACGTTTTGACCATGCCATTGCTCACCTGCGTGAACCGTCACACGGTAGCCTTGTTCAATAGCGTATTGCGTGTACTCAGGGAATTCAGCGCAGAAGCCCGGCTTTTCACCGCCTGCAATATCAAACGCAACCACGCCTTTACCAAGGTATGGTTTACCAGCGTCGATTACATCTTTGATTGAGTCTTTCGGGAACATACGAAGTACAGACATGATGTAGTTGCCCTTAATGTCGTATTTCTCTTCTGCACGCTTCATGCCTTTAACCGCACTTGCGATGATTGCATCAAGAGACAAGCCCTTGTTTACGTGAAGAATCGGTGCAAAACGAACTTCTAGGTATTTAACGTTCTCTAGTGCTGCGTCTTCGTAAAGCTCAAAAGAGATACGCTCAATCGCTTCTTCCGTTTGCATCACTTGCAGTGGCAGGCTAAAGCAAGCTAGGTACTCATCAAGGTTTTTGCAATCTTCAGGCACTGTTAGAGACTTTACTACCGCTTCACGGTCTTCTGGAAGTTCGATTCCGTACTGTTTCGCCAAATCAATAATGGTGTCTGGACGAACGCTCCCGTCTAGGTGGCAGTGCAGATCAATCTTAGGGAGTGCTAGAAAGTTCATGAGTATTCCTTAGGTCTATTATTTTTTGAGTTATTAACTCATAGGTTACATGGGCTTAAATTAACAAGTTTGTGATATGATTTAAAGTGACATAAAGTCATCATTAATCTGAATCTAAGGAATATCATGGTAGATGTTAAAAGCTTACTCAAATGTGATATGAATTTACTGCTGTGTTTACACGTGTTGCTTGAAGAGCGCAGCGTGAGCAAAACGGCAGAGCGATTGTTCCTTAGTCAGTCTGCGGTGAGTAAACAACTCACTAAGCTGCGTTCTTTGTTTGACGACCCTTTGTTTGAACGTGAGTCAAAAGGCCTGTTTCCAACACCGAAAGCCACCTCTTTAGCGCCTAAAATTCATCAAATCCTTCTGCAAGTTGAACAGCTAACCGTGCCGGACATTTTTGAGCCGAAAGACAGCGAACGTACTTTTAATATCGATCTTGTTGAAACCGCTTATACCGCGATTTACCCTAAATTTATGCCTAACGCGCTAGCAGATGCGCCGAACATTACGGTAAACAGCACTACTTGGAGCAGCGAAACCTTTAAGCGCTTACTAAAGCGTGAGGTCGATTTCGGGATTGGAATTTTTGAGCTCGATGAAAGGGCTAGCACCCACATTCAAAATATCCCTGCCGAGCTAAACCACGTCGAGTTGCTGCAAGATTACTCTGTGTGTTTGATGCGAAATGATCACCCAGTACTTCAAGAAGAGTGGAATCTGCAAGCCTTCCTTAAATACCGTCATATTCAGTTGGTGACCGGTGGCGTTGGCGACTGGTTGCTACTGGAAATCTTGCAAGCCAAACAGCTTCAAATTAACAAAGCCGCCAACGTGTCGGACATCACCAGCGCAGTAAAGCTGTGCAAACAAAGCGATTTGCTGATGTGTTATCCGTACAACTCGGTTCGTGACTATATTGAGAGTGGCGAACTGGTGATGAAGCCGATTCCTATTGAGTTGGTTCCCGGTGGTTTGTTTTTGCTTTGGCACCGTTACTTTGATTCTGAACCAAGCCACAAATGGCTTCGCGACCTCATAGTCAATAAGACCCAAGAACCTCAGCTGTAAACCGCGAGCTACGATAATCAAAACGGCGAAATAAGTTTTTTTAAATTTATTTCGTCTTTTTAGCATGAGCATCGTCTTATTTCGGGTGCCAAATGCCCGCCAAGAATGAGATATCTAAATGAATCCAATGCCATCGATTCGTTGGTGTTGATTGATTAGTGCTTAATCCTGATGACAGACAGACAGACAGACAGACAGACAGAAGTAAGGCCAACGTGTATACGCTGGCCTTTTTTATGGTTCTTCGCAGATTAGCGCCAAGTTGGATAAGCGACTCGGCTTGTTGTTACGTTATGCCGGAACCTTAAAACAAGAATCTTGATTGCTGTATTTTGGTACGAAGCACAATTTGTCTGCCGACATTTTTAAGCCGTTTTGCATCTGGATATGTGTTACCGCCCAAATCACGCAGCCGTGAGGCAAATTGAATAGCGAGCGAGTTTGAGTGAACAACACGCCGTCATCATAGGCCGGTGTAATGTTCGTCGCTTTGCCTTGCCACGCTTTATGAGTGGTTTGCACATCAATATTTGGAACAATCAATGAGAGCATTTCTGGCTCAACGTCTTTTACGACTTTCAAGCAGATACGACATCCATCGTAGTATTGTTCTACCCAGATCTTATGCGGAATAGAATGGTCATCCCAACTTAGTTGTAAGATATGTTCCATGACTTTGTCCTTGGTATCTAAGAAGGCAGTGCACAACACTGCCTGAATTAGCTCAAATATTATTCGTAACTTAAACCATGTCCGAACGGGTAAAGGGTGTCGGCTTGATCATACCCAGGGTAATCTGAGTCTTGGTTTTGAATCGCTTGGGCACTGTTCGCTAAAGCAAATGGCAGTTTTCCTTGAGGAGCAAAGTTGCCTGAAAGCACTTCCATTAGGTTGCTGTCCGAGACGCCAAATGTCGCTATCACGGCCCCTGCCTGCTTAAGATTACTTTGATCGTCCAATACGAATGGTTGTCTAAAGTTGATGGACAATACCGTTTTGTCAGCGCCCACTTCGTTCATAACGGCGTTGATGTCGCTTAGGCTTGGTTCAATATGCCAAGACGCGGCAGTGGCCATTTGACTGAAGGCGAGAATGTCGAGCTCATCTGGGTTAGCACCACCAAAGATAAGATCAGGATCTGAACCTTCGTTAGATACGCGAACACGAATAACCGCATAGTCCGTATCGGCTGGAACTGGTGGACGTGTTTCTCCCGTTTCGTAATCACCAGAAGTCACGGCAAAGTTGTACTTGTCGTCTCCTGCAATGTTTTCGTCCATTCCCATGACATACAAAGCAACAGGAGCTTGTGCGGTTGATTCAGCTAAAGGTAAAGTCTTATTGGTATTTTGAAGTAAGACGACAGATTTTTTCTGTGCGTAATCCGCGCGTTCTTGGTATTTTTCGTTGCCTAAAATCTCTTGGGCTTTTTTCTCATCAACGTAAGTGTTTTCGAAAAGGCCAAGCTTGAATTGTTCTTCAAGTAAGCGTGTGACTGATAGGTCGACACGCTCTTCGGTGAGCAGATCCTTTTCGACCAGTTTCACGATGACTTCTTTATCATGGAAACCTGAAAGAACATCGACTCCAGCTTCGACCGCCATTGCAACCTGTTCATCAATTGTTTTGTGTTCCACACCCCATGCTCGATCGCCAATAATGCCGGTATCTGAGTTCACGTTACCTGTGTAGCCTAATTCGTCTCTGAGCAAATCGGTGACAATGCCTTTTGAAAAGGACATACCAACATCATTTGGCATCCACTTTTGATCTACAGGGATGCCGTAGTAAGGCATGATTGAAGAAGCGCCTGCCTCAATTGCGGCAATAAACGGTTTTAGGTGGTAATCAAAATTGTTCTTTGGATAGACTTGGTTCTTACCGAAGTCATAGTGTGGATCACCGCCGTTTTCTTGTGGACCGCCGCCAGGAAAGTGTTTGATGGTTAGCGCGATACTGTCTTCGTTGACCTCACCGCCATCCTGCAACCCTTTGATCAGTGAGCGCATAATGTCAGACGCTAAATCTGCATCTTCGGTAAAGGTTTCGTGCACTCGGTACCAGCGAGGTTCTGTCGCCAAATCCATCATGTATCCGTACATACTGCGTAGGCCAATTGAAGACCATTCGTCATTCATGATGCCAGCAAATTCAGTGATCAAATCCATGTCACGAGTGGCTGCTAAACCTGCCTCTTTAGGCCAAGCAGAAAATGCTCCTGAAGAAACGTTGATCCCTGCTTTTGCTGATGGATCAATATGGTTACGGGCATTGGATTTGAATAGAGCGGGGATACCCATTCGCGTCTGTTCACGCAGTTCTTGAACACTATTCATGAACTGGGCAGCTTCTGTAGGGGTTATCTGACAACCTGAGCGGCCTGAATCGCAATCAGGCGCATTGGCAGGTGTTTCGACTACGCTGTTACGAAAGATAAAGCGGGTCATTTGGGCATCGGCAATCATGTCTTGGCCAGTACTACTAACAAGTCCACCTTCGGCTGAATTTAAGGTATCAATGAGCATCATGCCGGCTTTCTCGTCTAGCGTCATTCGGTTAACCAAGTCTGCTGCTCGCTCTTCTGGAGATAATCGCCAGTCTTCAAAGGGTTCCAGTGTTCCATTGCCGTTAGAGTCTCGGAACTGGTAACCCTCAATGTTCAATACATCATGAACACGAGAGTGAACTTGGGGTTGCTGGAGGTTATTGTCACTATCAGATGAGTTGCATCCTGCAAGAAGCAACGCGATTGCTATAGGTGTCAGGGTAAGACGCTTCATGGTCACGGTCCTATTGTTTGTATAATAATAAGTACATGACCAATTTTAATAATTAACGGACTATTGGTTAACCAAAATAAATCAAACTAAAGATTTGGATCACCATATAAATTTAATTGGTGATTTAATTCAATTTAGTATTGGCTTTGTTGCGTAATTAAATTTAAAGATA
>NZ_AJZD02000045.1 GCF_000272105.2 Vibrio splendidus 12E03 | reverse complement strand
AGATTGATAGGTTTAAATTGTTAAAGAGCGCTAGCGTTTTGTGATTCACATCTCAGTCGCTAGGGGTGCGTACTATACCTGCACCACTTTGAGAGTCAAGGGTTATTTTCAAACTCTTTTTCTCTACCGATTTCGCTGTGTGACTTTCGTCTCACTCCGTGTCGGTGAGGCGGCATTATAAAGAGATTGAGATGGAGCACAAGGGCTTTTTGAAATAAAAGTTTTGTTCGCCTAAAAAGCCACCAGATCCGCATTTTTCGAATAAAAACTAAACATTTGAGACGTATCACAGCAATACATTGGAAAAATGGAAGCCATGAACGTAAGATTCATGTGTCTATTTTGTTAATGGTAGATGCGTCTATTTCGTTTATTAATATGTAGTATTCCGATATGAACTCAAAAAAATCGATGTTGTTAATTGTCGCACTGGCTGTATTAGGCGGCATTGTTTTCTCTCAGGTAGATATATCGCCTGCAATTACCTTTATCCTTGGTGTCTTGGCTTCCGCTTTTGTTGTTAACTTTTCAAGCACCGACTCAAAACCAGATTCAGAACCTAAGGCTTCAACCAAAACACTTTATGTGGGTAACCTTCCATACAAAGCGAACGAATCACATGTACGTGAATTATTCTCAGAGCATGGTGAAGTATTTGCAGTACGTTTAATGAAAGACAAACGTACTGGTAAAAGAAGAGGCTTTGGATTTGTTGTTATGGCAAGTAATGATGTGAATCATGCAATCTCTGCACTTAACGATAAAGATTACATGCAACGCACTTTAAAAGTACGTGTTGCAAATGATCCTAAACATCCTGAAGCGGACGAATCTGAACTGAGTTAAACCCTAACTGCTTTAACATACTATTTAGTGCACTTTCTTTTTTAGGAAGTGCACTACAAAAAACCTCACGCACTCCCCCTTCTTTATTAATGCTTTCCAAACCCAACAAATCTTGAACCCTTTTAGCTATCGCTTTACCAGAATCTATTAGCACTACACTTTCACCTAGTACTTGTTGAATCTCAAATTTGATCAGTGGGAAATGCGTACACCCTAATACGGCCACATCAATTGTGTTGATCATCGGTTGAAGGATTTGCTGTAACTCTTCAAGGCTAATCTCCTCACCTCTGAGTTTATCTTCGGCCATATCCACCAGCCGAGTAGAACCCAACAGCTCTACTCTTTTATTACTCGAGAAGTTTTTGATGAGATCGTGTGTGTATTCACGAGTAATCGTTGCGGGAGTCGCAATAAGGCCAACCGCTTTGTTAGCCAGTAACGAGGCAGGCTTGATTGCTGGGACAACACCGACAATAGGGATAAGGTTATTAGCGCGAAGTGTAGGCAGGACTATCGTACTGGCCGTATTACAAGCTATCACGACAATATCAATAGCGTGACTCGCAACAAAACTGGCGACGATATTTTGGACTCTCTGAATGAGGACTTGCTGATCGAGCTCGCCATATGGGTAAGCCTCGTTATCGAATACATAGATATAGTTGTGATTTGGTAGTAACTGGCTTATCTCTTTATATACAGAGAGACCGCCAACACCAGAATCAAAGACCAATATGTTTTTTTGTATGCTTTCCGACACAACCATTACCTGTAAGAAGTTCCGCAGCAATGATACCCCTTCACTTAGTTTTCGCCAATCATCACTCTACATAATGCAAGCTCGGTAGCGTTGATGCACAAAGCGCTCACCCTGCTCTGCATTTTCTAGCTCTATCTTAAGCTTTCCTTTAAAACATGGCGCTGACGTGACTAAGGTATGAAACTCACCATCTTCACCACATGGGTCGACGTGACTTGGTAAACTATCTATTAGTTCAGGCGTGTATTGTTGCCCACAATAGCCAACATCTAATGCCTCACTATCAACCGTGACGAGAAAGGTTTCGATTCCTCTATTTATGATTTCTTGAGCCAGCGCTTGGCTACTCTCTCCCAATAGAGGAAATACACACTCCCAACCCGCAGGTTCTATATAACTTCTTCGGTAATCAGCAATACCATTGCAAAACATATCGCCGAATGCCACGGCATCGATAAATAAACCAGATCCTTTAAGTGCCGTAACAATAGTACTTTGATAGATCTCATTACTTGGGAAGACTTCCGGCAGCTCAATCGTTATTAATGGCAAACCAATCAATGTTGCCTGCATTCCGACAACCTCGATTGGCGTTACTTGGAAAGGAACCTCATTTCCCACATACGTAGTATAGAGAGCAACAACTTCATATTCGGAGCTTTCAATTAGACGCTCTAGCGTTAATGTAGAGTCTTTGCCTGATGACCAACTTATGACGACTTTCTTTTTCATTGATATACCCAATAAGAAAAAACCGCCCGAAGGCGGTTTAGGTGTTAATTAGAATTGGTAAGTAGCATTCACGTAATATGTACGCTCTGGTGATGGGTACCCACCAGCAGTCTCATACTCTTCATCAGTTAAATTATCCACTCGACCATTTAAAGTTAGGTTTTCATTCGCATAGTAGTTCACTGAAACATCAAACAAACTATACGCTGCAAGATCTTCAGAGAAATCCGGTCTCTCACCTACATATTGGTAACCTAGCGAAACATCAACCTCATCGAAACTAGCCACTGCATTATACTTGTAAATCTTCTTAGCTCGGCGTATCAATTGCTCACCAGATTGATCTTCTGGGTCTTGGAAGTTAGCGCTCACTTGGTGATTAATAAAGCTAGTATCAAATCCAACGACCACTTCCACACCACGTAGTTGGCTTTCGCCATCGGTATTGTAGTACTTGCTTGTCGCGTAGTTGTAATCAATTAAGTCTTCGACATTTGTATCATAGCCAGTAATCGACCAATCAACATCTTTGATTAAGCCACCAAAAGTCAGCTCAAATGAATCTGCCTTTTCAGCTTCTAACTGTGCATTACCGTAGTAGCTATAAAGTTGATATAAGTTAGGTGCTTTGAAGGATGTGCCATAAGCCGCTTTTACGAAAAGCCACTCAGCATAACGGTAGCCTAACCCGGTATTGTAAGTAGTCTCAGTACCAAACTGCTCATTATCATCAACACGAAGGCTAAGCTCACCAAACACTTTATCCGCATCTGCGTTTAATGCTGCGAAGTATGCAATATTCGTTCTATCGTATTCAGTATTCGAAGGCTTCACAATATAAGCCTCATCACGCCAATCTACACCGCCACTAAGAGTCAGTGCCGAAGTCAGTTTGTATGAATTCACCCATTGAACATTTAGCTGTTCGAGTTCATCAGATGTTGCTGACACCGAGTTTTTACCTAAGGACTGTTCGTAGTTCCAGTTATCTTGATTCTGATAGTTAACTAAGAAATCAGACTTAAGTTCACTGCCACTATATTTAACCCCAGCAGCAAAGGTAGAATTCTGAACTTCTGCCTCTTTGTAAGAGTGGATAGGTGCTCCCGTAATATAATCAACATACGAACCATCATATTGAGAGATAGTCTCGAACATTCGGAAGTTAGCAAAGCCACTCCATTGCTGATCAAAGTTATGAACATAACCAATTAGTGCGTTGCGCGATTCGAAACCATGGCGGTCACCATCATTTATTCCCGAGATTGGGTGAACGTTGTAACCCTCATCCGAATCGTAACCAACAGATACGTTTAAGTGACCATTTTCGCCAACTTTAGTACCGCTAACAAAACTTAACTCTTCATAATCACGGCTGCCTAATCCCGCACTCACTACCGTTTCTTCATTGTCAGAACTGGCAACTGTAATGATATTAATCACACCACCAATAGCCTCTGAACCATACATAGCAGCACGAGCGCCTCGTACATACTCGACTCGTTCAACAAATGTGATTGGCAGCTGGCTGAAATCGACACTACCTTTTGCAGCGCGAGCAAAACGAATGCCGTCAATTAACACAAGAACCTGATCAGAGTTAGCACCTCGAACAAAGATCGAAGCTTGCTGGCCTCTACCACCATTCTGTGTAACTTGAATACCCGTTAATCGTTTGAATACATCAGTTAGTGACTTAGCTTGAATACGAGCTATATCTTGACGTGTCACAACCTCAACTTGAGCGACAACACTTTCGGTGCTTTGCTCAAAACGGTTAGCCGTAACCACCATGGTTTCTTCGGCAGAAGCTTGTTGGGCGTGTAAATTGGAGATAGGTGAAAGCAGCGATGCTACAGCAACCGCTAAAAGGGATTTGTTCATGTTGTGATCCTAAATCGCGTAAAGTCCTACCAAACCACATCTTATGGTTTGGCCGCTGGCAGGTATTCGGACTCAAGAGCACAACCTTTATGGTTACCTAATACTCGACTTCCCACAAAAAGCTATTTGCAGTGTCTTATGAATACTCGTTCTCTTTTACCGCTGCGCGTCAGTTCTGGATTTACACCAGATTCCCTCTTCAGCCATCTATACATCTAAATGACACCAGCTTGCCGAAGATAGTATTGACCTCTGAATCATTTGTCTAGTCTAAGATAGTTATAAGCTATAGTTTTCATGGCCTATTTACACTGAATGACTCTCAACACTGGACAAGCGCCTGTGATTGAATAAAATCTGCGCTCTTGATTTAAAAGCACGACAGCAAAAGGCATAACAATGGCGAATTTAGATGTAAACCCGCAACGCTACCAAGAACAACTGGCAGAAAAGACAGAGCGTCTTACTGAAATGTTCTCAGAATATAATGTGCCTGAGCTGGAAGTGTATGAATCTCCAGAACAACACTACCGCATGCGTGCTGAGTTCCGCGTGTGGCATGAAGGTGACGATATGTATTACGTCATGTTCAACCAAGAGACTAAAGAAAAATATCGCGTAGACCAGTTCCCTGCTGCTAGCCGTCTAATCAATGACTTGATGCCTCTATTAACGGATGCAATGAAGGACAACCACTCTCTACGCCACAAACTATTCCAAGTAGATTTCCTTTCTACATTAAGCGGCGAGATTTTGGTGTCACTACTTTACCACCGTCAATTAGGTGAACAGTGGATTCAAGATGCTAAAGTACTTAAGCAGCAATTAAACGATGAAGGTTTTAACCTAAACCTGATTGGTCGTGCGCGTAAGATGAAAATCGTACTGGACCGTGACTACGTTATTGAAAAGCTAGACGTGAATGGTGATAGCTACATCTACCAACAAGTAGAGAACAGCTTTACTCAACCAAACGGAAAAGTAGCAGAGAAAATGTTGGAATGGGCTGTCGACTGTACTCAAGACAGCAAAGGTGACTTGCTTGAGCTTTACTGTGGTAACGGTAACTTCTCATTAGCGCTGGCACAAAACTTCGAGCGTGTACTGGCAACAGAACTGGCGAAGCCGTCAGTGGAATCTGCGCAATACAACATCGCGGCGAACAACATTGAAAATGTTCAGATCATCCGTATGTCTGCAGAAGATTTTACCGTAGCAATGGAAGGCAAGCGTGAATTCCGTCGTCTACAGCAAGCGAACATCGATCTTAAGAGCTACAACTGTAACACTATCTTTGTTGATCCACCGCGTTCAGGTATGGATGTAGATACTTGTAAGATGGTTCAAGGCTACGAGCGTATCATGTACATCTCTTGTAACCCTGAAACGTTGAAAGAGAACCTAGAGATCCTAAGCGAAACACACAATATCACTCGTTTTGCTCTGTTTGACCAGTTCCCTTACACCCACCACATGGAAGCGGGTGTATTCTTAGAGCGCAAAGCATAAGTCTCGCTTTCTCGGCCTAAGACAAACAGCAAATACAAAAAAACGAGCCAATTGGCTCGTTTTTTTTATTTATAGATTGGTTTAAGCGGTTTTACCGATAAAGCCTAGCTTCTTACCTACCCAGGCTAAAAGCAGCATCGCGACAATAATCGCAAAGAAGTTTGAACCTGCATCAGGGTGTTGTGCTTTCACAAAAGCCGAGTGGCCAAATGCACCCACGAAGAAACAAGCTAGACCTACTAGTGGGATATCTTCAGATACTGGATTAGTTAGGTATTCTTGGTAAAGCGCTTGTACTGCCAAAACTAAAGCGATAAGCGGGAAAATAGAGAAGCCCACTTCGCTCATTGTTACCCAAGATAACAATGCATCACCACACACACCAGCTACAACAGCAAGTACGAGTGTCTTTCTTTCAGAACCACGGTTTACAGTATTATTTTCATTCGACATTATTCAATCCCGCCTTTTAATCGGTTACGTTCACGTTCTTTACGATACCAAAAAGCTCCTTTGGCCATCATTCGCAATTGCATGATCAAGCGTTCAGCCAATTCATCTCGCTGACGTCGATCTAAATCTAATGCTTCTGCCCCTGAGTTGAAGACTAAGATGACCGAGGCTTCAGCTTGAGTGAAAGCTTCGTCCCTTGTCATGCCAGTCGTTATCAAATATTCGGTTAACTCAGCAGAGAAGTGCTGTATCTCACGAGCTACCGCTGCACGAAACTCAAATGAAGTTCCTGAGCGCTCTCGCAATAACAGTCTGAATACGTTAGGGCTGCTTTCAATGAATTCCATAAAGGTTTCAACCGATGTGCGAATCACACTGCCTTCTTTTACTATGCGTTGCCTAGCTTGACGCATTAACTGGCGCAACAGTAAGCCACCTTCATCGACCATGGTTAAGCCAAGCTCATCCATGTCTTTGAAGTGACGATAAAAGGAAGTCGGTGCTATTCCAGCCTCACGAGCGACTTCTCTCAAGCTTAGATTGGAAAAACTACGATCGGCACTGAGCTGGCTAAATGCTGCATCGATTAAGCTGCGACGAGTTTTTTCTTTTTGCTGTGCGCGAATGCCCATTGGTTTCATACTTTATCAATTTCTTCTTTTACAGCCTAAACAGGCATGTCTAATACTCTGTTTAATATAACGCGAATCACTTATTTATATAAGGCACTCTGGTTATATAAGACACTAAACATACCTCTTTGTTCACGTACCGAAGTAAATACGTTCGCAGAAAAAATTTCAATATCCACACTGTCATTTGGAGACATACGACAGACCAAATATTATTTTTTCGATAACACTGCGTGATCCCACCGACTCTCTGATGCCCTTTTCATGTACCCAAGAACAGAATCAGTTAAAATCTCGCTAAAGCAATGTTAATCAAATATAACAAGGAAGATATCTATGCCGCACTCCAACCACTTTGATGTAATCGTAATTGGTAGTGGCCCCGGAGGAGAAGGGGCAGCGATGGGATTAACCAAAGCCGGGTTGAACGTTGCAATCATTGAGAAAGAGAGCAGCGTTGGTGGTGGTTGTACTCACTGGGGAACAATACCTTCAAAAGCACTGCGCCATGCCGTAAGTCGTATTATCGAATTCAACAGTAATCCGCTGTTTTGTCAGAACAACAAAAGCATTCACTCTACGTTTTCCAACATTTTGGGTCATGCTAAATCAGTTATCGATAAACAGACTCGGTTACGCCAAGGCTTCTACGACCGCAACCAGTGCACGCTGGTATTTGGTACTGCACGTTTTATCGACACCAACACTGTCTCGGTAATGCAAAGCGATGGCACTGAAGAACATTACAGTGCAGACAAATTTGTTATCGCGACAGGCTCTCGCCCTTACCAACCAGATAACGTCGACTTCCTGCATGAACGTATCTACGACAGCGACTCGATTCTTTCTCTTAAACACGACCCGCAACACATCATCATCTATGGTGCTGGCGTTATTGGTTGTGAATATGCGTCGATTTTCCGCGGTTTGGGTGTAAAAACCGATCTTATCAATACTCGTGACCGCTTGTTGTCATTCCTAGACAATGAAACCTCAGATGCACTTTCTTATCACTTCTGGAACAGCGGTGTCGTGATTCGCAACGATGAAACCTTTGAGAAAATTGAAGGGACTGATGATGGCGTGATCATCCACCTAGAGTCAGGTAAAAAGATGCGTGCTGACTGCCTGCTCTATGCCAATGGCCGAACGGGTAATACCGACAAACTTAACCTTAGTGCTGTTGGCTTAGAAGCGGACTCTCGAGGTCAGGTATCAGTGAATACCAACTACCAAACTAGCGTTGATCACGTTTACGCGGTAGGTGATGTCATAGGCTACCCTAGCCTAGCAAGCGCGGCTTATGACCAAGGTCGATTTGTTGCCCAAGCAATTGTCAAAGGCGAAGCAGAAGGTCACCTAATTGAAGACATTCCAACAGGTATCTACACCATCCCTGAGATCAGCTCTGTAGGTAAAACAGAACAAGAACTTACCGCTGCAAAAGTACCGTATGAAGTAGGACGTTCTTCATTCAAGCACCTAGCTCGCGCTCAAATTGCGGGGAAAGATATTGGTAGCTTGAAGATTCTGTTCCATCGCGAAACCAAAGAGATTTTAGGTATCCACGTGTTTGGTGAGCGTGCAGCTGAAATCATTCATATCGGACAAGCGATTATGGAACAAAAAGGTGAAGCAAATACCATCGAGTACTTTGTGAATACGACCTTTAACTACCCAACCATGGCAGAAGCTTATCGTGTTGCCGCTCTTAACGGCCTTAACCGTTTGTTCTAAATAAAGAACTAACAGGAGTATTTGACCACCCATAGGCTAAATACATAGACAGCAAGCCATGAGCTTGCTGTTTTCATTTAAACCATTGAAAAATATAGTAACTAAAGTAATTAGATCATGATGTTCTAAATGCCATTTAGTCTGTACATCTTCTATTTGTACCCGTTAGAGCTAAGCGAGAAACTCACCCTTCTTCCACTGAGAAACAAACAACACACCCAAGCCAACCCCGCGCATTGCCATAAAGCTCAGCATCGCTAGCCACAGTGCATGGTTCTCTAAACCTGATGCTAAGTAGAAAATCGCGAAGAAACTGCAGGTCGCAACAAACATACTATTGCGCATATCCTTGCCTTTAGTGGCCCCAACAAAAATACCATCCAACAAGAAGCACCACATAGACACCAATGGCATTGCGATTAACCACGGTAAATACACCTCGGCTTGGCTCTTCACGTCTGGGATTGTAGTGATCATATTAATTAAACTCGAGCCAGCAATTGCGAATACTATGGTCAGTACCAAACAAATATTGAAGCTCCAGAAGAAAGTACCAATCAATGACTGGTTCAGTTCATCTTGGTCTTTCGCACCTATCGCCTTACCGACCATGGCTTCCATCGCGTAAGCGAAGCCATCCATCCCATAAGAGATGATCATCAAAAAGCTCATCAATACCGCATTAGCCGCCACAACATCATCGCCAAAGCTTGCCCCTTGGAAAGTCATAAAAGTAAAAGTAGCTTGTAGACATAATGAGCGGAGAAAGATATCGCGATTCAGTTTCACGAAACGACTCAAACCATGGCTGGTTTTCTTAAGCAGATCCCATGGCGATGGTAACTGCTTCTTCGCCCAGATTCGGTAAACACAAATCAAGCCAAATGTTAGACCGGCATAATCAGCCATTACAGATGCCAATGCTGCACCTTCCACTTGCCATCCTAAGCCGATAACAAAAACGATATCCAAAACGATATTGGTGATATTGGTGATGATCACCATCCACATTGGCGCTTTGGCATTTTGAGTCCCGAGCAGCCAACCTAGAATTACAAAGTTAGTTAGCGCAGCAGGTGCACTCCAGGCGCGGATTGAGAAATATTGCTGACCATAGTGTTTCACTTGGTCACTGGCACTACTCAGAGAGAAAACCGCATCCGCAACGAAGCTGTGCAATAGCAAAAAGACACCAGCAAACCCTAGTGCCATGGTCACGCCTTGCACAAAGACTAAACCAAGTTGCTTGCCATCATTCGCCCCATAAGATTGCGCGGCCAATCCCGTCGTCGACATTCGTAGGAAACCAAGCAACCAAAAGGTCACGCTAATCATAGTCCCACCCAAAGCGACACCACCTAAATACCAAGAATGATCTAAGTGACCGATAACCGCAGCATCGACTAAACCCAGTAGAGGAACCGTAATATTGGAAAGAACCATCGGGATCGCGAGCAACAGCACTTTTTTGTGCATCGCTTGATTGGATAGCGTTTGAAAAATAGTTTGGGGATTAAATAGCTTCACGATCACCTCTTTGATTAGAGGCGATAGTTTAACCTAGTGAGTGTGCTTTCACTATGTTGTGTACTTTGTATATTGGTTAGCTTTTAGCAAACTATCTGTTGATAGAAGAAGCTAGCGCTACCATTTAACGAGTACTAATTGAGGAGTTAAACGCTTTTTAAGCTGAGAAATTTTACACAATAATCGCTGCCATAACTTCCAACGGTTACATTGCTGCTCTAATGGTGAAAATGACTTAACCCATTGCGCCCATGGCAACCAATTAAGAACACTGTCTATTGGTGAAGACAACCCGTGGGCATACTCACCAGATCCTAGCTTCTGCCCCAGCGTACTTGAGCTCTTATCTCCGGCCAATACTAAGCAGGCGTGGGCATGAGTAAAATAACGACTGAGAGACTGAATAAAATGTGCCGTCTGCTGTTCGTTGCAATCAAGCAGAGCATGTTCACACACCACCATCACTGAGGCTTGCTCTGGAATGTTCAGCTCATCGAGCCACGTCAGATCGTCAACCGAGCCACATTCCAAACGATAGCGTTCATTTTTGTGGAACAAGCGTTGGCGCCAAACTAAGTTCTCTGTGACATCCAATTCAACCCAATGACAACGGCCATTATCTAAACGGTAGAAACGCGTATCGAGCCCGGCACCAACATTAATGATCCAAGCATCTGGGTTGTGAGATAAAAACTGCTGTACCTGAGAATCGCAAAGCTGAGTCAGTGTCGCGTAAAGGAGTTGCTGTTGGTCGAGTTCACCGGTAAGACATTCTGGTGCTAATTGGCAGCGCTTGCAGGCTTGAGCTGCTATAGGGTCATAGACTAGGCCGTCATCGGCAAGGCTTTCTCGGCTGCGAAACCAAAGGTGTTGAACGAGATCCGTCGGAACTTGGAATTCCTGATGTGCAGACCCTTGATCAAAAGGAGCATTTTGAACAGAAGAGCGCGGCTTAGGAATAAGCGGCTTTATTTGAGGTTTGGTTGGATTCGGCATCATCATCTTCCTTGTATCTCGACAAAGAAGATGATAATGAATATCAATTACAATAACAAGTTATTGAGAATAAATATCAATAAGCTGTTTGTACAGATTACATCCAGTCTGTGTTCCGGATAATACCAACAGCCAGCCCTTCAATAGACAAGTGTTGAGATTCTAGATCGACATGGATTGGAGAAAATTCTTCATTTTCAGCGTGTAAGAGCACCGTTGAACCTTTACGTTCTAGGCGTTTTACCGTTACATCATCATCGACACGAGCCACGACAACCTGACCATCGCGGACATCTTGTGTTTTATGAACAGCTAATAGATCACCGTCCATAATACCGATGTCTTTCATACTTTCGCCATTTACACGAAGTAAGAAGTCAGCTTGTGGTTTAAACATGCCTGGATCAACTTGGTAATGCATTTCTACATGCTCTTGAGCCAAGATAGGCTCACCAGCGGCAACCTGACCGATTAATGGTAAACCTTGCTCTTCGTTTGCTGCATCTTCAAGCAAAATACGAATACCGCGAGACGCACCCGGGATAATCTCAATCGCTTCTTTACGAGCAAGAGCTTTCAAATGTTCTTCTGCAGCATTAGCAGAACGGAAGCCTAGTTCACGCGCGATTTCTGCTCGTGTCGGTGGCATACCGGAATCTTCGATCTTACCTTTGATAAGGTCAAAGACTTGTTGCTGGCGGGGCGTTAACGGCTTCATGAGTCACCTGTCTTTTTATACAGTTGACTGTGAGTATATCCAGTAACTGAACAAAAGCAAAGCAATTGGTTGTTTTTAGTTCATTTTTAGCAAATTACAAAAACAAGATATCTAGCCATACATAACCGGCTAGTGCCAAACAGATGAAAACCGCAGCCGAACCGACATCTTTCGCCATCCCGGAAAGCTCATGGTGTTCACTGCCGATTCGGTCGACAACCGCCTCAATCGCGGTATTGATTAGCTCGACAACCATCACCAACACGACTACTGAGATCATCAGGATTCGCTCTACTTGGCTTACATCTAAGTAAAATGCCAACGGAATAAGCACGGCTGCCATGAACACTTCTTGTCGAAATGCAGCCTCGTTTTTAAACGAACTGGTAATGCCTTGCCATGAAAAGCCTGCTGCTTTGATGATGCGTTTGAATCCGGTGTTTGATTTTTTGGTCATTTTTAACCCTATACTCAATCAGTCGATGAATGATTTTCCACAAACTTAACGGCAATATGACTATTTCCATTAAAAGGTTAGACCAGTTTCTGGTATTCTTGCATCGATTAAATTTACGCCTAGGCTTATCCCTATTTCACTCATAGGATTTATCCTTTTTAGCATAGAAATAGAGATACGCTTCAGCACATTGAAATAACTATTGAGGCAGTGAACCTATATGTCTTCTGGACAATCTTTTTCACGTTCATTAATGAAGCTACCTTTATCCCTATTGGTAAAGGGCACATCAATTCCTTCAAACCCTGTTGAGGATTTGAACATTGATTTGAGCAAACCGATTGTATACGCCTTACCGTTTCGCTCAAGTGTAGACATTCTTACATTGCAAAAACATGCACTTGAATTAGGCCTACCTGATCCGTTGAGCAAGCTTGAAATCAACGGCAAATCACTGCAACGCTACGTTTTCATCTCTTCTCGCAAAACTCTGCTGCAAGACGATGATTATGTACCAAGCTCTTCAATTGAAGTGTTCTCTGAATTGCTTTCACTGCACGCTGACGACTCTGAACTCGATGTTCAAGTTATCCCTGCTACAGTTCTGTGGGGACGTAAGCCCGGTAAAGAGAATAACCAGAAGCCTTACCTACAAGCAATGAACGGCTTAGAGAAATCAAAAGCGGTATTGCTAGCAGGTCGTGACTGTCTGGTGCGTTTCAGCCCAGTGGTTTCTCTACGCTACATGGCTAATTCACATGGCACCGACAGCACCATAGCGCACAAATTGGCGCGCGTGGCACGTATTCACTTCTCTCGCCAAAAACTTGCTGCATCTGGCCCTAACCTGCCTAGCCGCCAAGCTCTGTTTGATCGCCTATTAAAATCAGAAGCGATCAAGAAAGCGATTGAAGACGAAGCGCAAGCAAAGAATATCTCGATCGAGAAAGCGAGCAAAGAAGCTCAAGACATCATGGACGAGATTGCTGCAAACTTCTCTTACTCGCTGATCAAGCGTGGTGAGAAGATTCTTGGCTGGTTGTGGAATAAGCTGTACCAAGGCCTGCATATCAGCAACGCTTCAACGGTTCGTAAGTTGGCTCAAGATGGTCACGAAATTGTTTATGTGCCTTGTCACCGTAGCCACATGGACTACTTGCTGCTTTCTTATGTGCTTTACCACGAAGGCATGGTGCCTCCGCATATCGCTGCGGGTATCAATCTGAACTTCTTCCCTGCAGGGCCGATTTTCCGTCATGGCGGTGCGTTCTTTATTCGTCGTAGCTTTAAAGGTAACAAGCTGTACTCGACAATTTTCCGTGAATACCTAGCGGAATTATTCGCTAAAGGTTACTCAGTAGAGTACTTCAGTGAAGGTGGTCGCTCTCGTACAGGTCGTTTATTACAGGCGAAAACAGGCATGCTAGCGATGACAATCCAAGCAATGCTGCGAGGCATGAACCGTCCGGTGACTTTGGTTCCTGTGTACATCGGCTACGAGCACGTGATGGAAGTAGCGACTTACGCAAAAGAACTTCGTGGCAAGCGTAAAGAGAAAGAAAACGCGAGCTTAGTGATTCGTACCATTCGTAAGCTGCGTAACTTTGGTAAAGGCTACGTGAACTTCGGTGAGCCGATTCAACTGAACCAATACCTGAATGAACACTCACCTGAGTGGACTAAAGATATCGACCCAATGGGCACTAGCAAACCACAATGGATGAACCCGGTGGTTAATGACTTGGCGACCAAAATGATGACGCACATTAACGATGCGGCAGCGACCAATGCCCTGACCCTTTGTGCAACGGCACTATTGGCTTCAAGACAGCGCGCATTGTCTCGTGACTCTTTGGTTTCTCAGATCAATTGCTACCTGTCTCTGCTTAAGAACGTTCCATATTCGGCAACGTTCACTGTGCCAAAAGACAGCGCTGAAGAATTGGTAAAACATGCTGAATCACTGAACAAGTTCTTGATTGAATCAGACTCAATGGGCGACATCATTTCACTAGACCGTCACCAGTCAATTCTGATGACTTACTACCGAAACAACATCATTCACTTGTTTGCTCTGCCATCGTTAATTGCACAGATGACCATTCGTCAGCGCGGTTTATCGATTGACGCGATTCAAGAGAACGTTGCTGCTATCTACCCGTTCTTGAAGAAAGAGCTATTCCTAAGCTACGAAGAAGACAAGCTTGAAGGCGTGGTTTCTAACATCATTGAAGAGCTGGTTAACCAAGGTATGCTTGTGATTTCTGATAACGAAGTCACCATCAACCAATCAAACAGCCAAGCACTGATGCTATTAGGTCGTACGATTTCAGAGACGCTACAGCGCTACTCGATTGCTCTAAACCTGTTGGCAGAGAATCCTGACCTGGATAAATCCGATCTTGAACAGAAGAGCCAAGACATTGCACAGCGACTTGGTCGTCTACAAGGCATCAATGCACCAGAGTTCTTCGATAAAGGCGTGTTTGCATCGATGTTTGCAACTCTGAAACAGCAGCAATATCTGGATAACGATGGTAACTGTGATTTAGAAAAGACTCAGCTATTCGCTAAGCTTCTTTACTCGATGCTTTACCCAGAAGTGCGTCTGACTATTCAAGAGAGTATTCACCAAGCAGAGTAATCTCTTGGTATACCGTGAATCTCTGTTCAAGGTTTGATTGAACAAGATCGAAAAAGGCACCCAATGGGTGCCTTTTTATTTGGAACGGATTCAATGACCAAAACTTACCAGAAAGTAATGAATAAGCCTGCTGTCACTACCATTCCAACATAGTTGTTGTTTAGGAAAGCTTGGAAACATAAGTCTCGGTCACGATGACGCATCAAATGTTGTTGATACACAAACAAGCTACCTGCCACCAACAATGCCCAATAGAAGGTATCACCTAGTTGGTAATGCATGCCTAACGCAATCAGCATCGCTAGGGTGACGAGTTGCAAAGAGCCCACAATCAGCTTATCGAAGCGACCAAATAAAATCGCCGTCGATTTAATACCAATCTTCAGGTCGTCATCTCGGTCAACCATCGCATATTGCGTGTCGTAAGCAATCGTCCACAACGCATTAATCACGAAGATAAACCACACAATACTTGGTAATTCATTCGTTTGTGCCGCCCAAGCCATTGGTATCGCCCAACTAAACGCTAAGCCGAGAAACAACTGTGGAAGATGGGTAAAGCGCTTCATGAAAGGATAAATGAACGCCAGACCCACACCAATAAATGAGAGCTGAATGGTCAGTGGGTTCATGGTGAGTACCAGCAAAAATGACACCACGGCTAGTACTAAAAAGAGTAGAAGCGCTTCCTTACTGGAGACCAAACCTGAAGGTAATGGACGCTGCTTGGTACGTTTAACATGACCATCGACTTTACGGTCAGCAAAGTCATTGATCACACAGCCAGCTGAGCGCATCAACACCACGCCGAGTACGAAAACAACCAAGACATCAAAATCAGGCATACCTTGTGCGGCGATAATCAGTGACCACAAGGTCGGCCAAAGGAGTAACAGGGTACCAATCGGGCGATTCATTCGCGTTAATTGCCAATACGCCTTCGCTTTGGTGGCAAGCATTTACACACTCTCCTTAGAGTAAATGGGTGATGTTGGTAAAAACAGTTCAGCCACAAGCATCGGTTTATGGTTCATCCATAATCGAGAACGACGTGCGAGTAATCGCTCATCGCCTGCGATAACCCAACCGACTTTCAGCGCATCTCGCTCCACGTTCTCAGCACTGAAAACGGTTAATCCAAGCGGGACATTACCTTGTTGAGAAAGGTCGGAATGCTGATCTTCTAGCGTAATTCGGGGAATCAAGGTTCGACCTAACACCCACGGTTCGCCATCACCCTTTAAAATCACTTTACGCAATAAGCAATCAAACGATGATAAAAGATCTTCCTCGTCTTGTTGTAGCCTTGAGCGTTCTACAACTTGATTATGAAGCAACTCAACAGATAGGTGCTGACAGCTCTTGCCCAACTTGCGGGAAAGAGAGCCTTGCTCCATCAGCCACTCTTTGGTGGTTTCATTAGGAAAATCAAATGTTTCTGTACTTTGCCAATCTACATTCATTAACGAATTAAGATACAGCGATATTGGCTGATTCATACTAGTATTCAATAGGTGACTTTACACGTACAATAAAGCTTCAACTTTCGAACAAAATTAAAGCGTTCTTCGAATTGTAAACGTATTTAGATTTAGACCGCTCATTGTAACAAGACTAATGCGTTTCGAATATCGCGAATAAACTAAAGAAAAGTCACAAATATGCACAAACGTTATGTAGCCCAAATAATTCTTGCGATTACCCTACTCTTTTCAGCATCAAGTTTCGCTGAAGAGGAATCGGCACCCAAACTCGCCTATTTCACGCTAGAGCCAGACCTGACCACCAATTTTTACACTAAAGGTAAAAAACTGGGCTACATTCAGGTTCGCCTCGACATCATGGTGGCAAATAGTAATGACTTGGCCGCTATTGAGCATCACCAACCACTGATTCGTGATGCAGTGATTGAATTACTTGGCAAACAAAACGAAGAAACCATTAAGTCTCTATCTGGCCGTGAAGACTTAAGAAAATCCTTAGTTGAACACCTCAACAAGATTTTGCTTCCAGAGACAGGTAAAACCCTGATTGCTGACTTACTGTTTACCAAATACCTTTATCAGTAATGATGTAAAACGAATCCCAATAAAAAAGCGGCTCATCTGGCCGCTTTTTTGTCTCTATCGTTTGGCTACTCACTAGAAGAGATGAGTTAACTTCTTGCCGAGCTTGGTGCTTTCATCGCATCGATAAAGCCAATAATCACACCAGCGGCTAGGCCAGCTAAATGCGCCGTATTGGCGATAGCC
>NZ_AJZD02000044.1 GCF_000272105.2 Vibrio splendidus 12E03 | reverse complement strand
CAATCAGGTGTTCTTATTGTCGGTGACGTAATGCTTGACCGTTACTGGTATGGCCCAACTGGCCGTATTTCACCAGAAGCACCAGTTCCCGTTGTGAAAGTAGAAAATAACGAAGAGCGTCCTGGTGGTGCTGCCAACGTGGCAATGAATATTGCCTCTCTTGGTGGCCATGCTCATGTCGTTGGTTTAACGGGTAAAGATGAGCCTGCTGAGGTGTTAAAAAATACCTTAGGCGCACTAAAGGTTAAGTGTGATTTCGTTGAGTTGGAAGACTACCCAACCATTACTAAACTGCGTGTGATGAGTCGTGGTCAGCAGTTGATCCGTCTTGATTTTGAAGACAAATTCGAGAATACGGATCCTGAATTGATACTGTCTCGCATGGAGCAAGCGCTGCCAAATGTGCGTTCGGTAATTCTATCTGATTACGCAAAAGGTGCGTTAGAGCACGTGCAGAGCTTTATTCAAAAAGCGCGTGCAGCGAATGTTCCGGTATTCATCGATCCAAAAGGGGCTGATTTAGAGCGTTACCGTGGTGCAACGTTGCTTACGCCAAACATGGCAGAGTTCGAGTTGGTTGCAGGTAAGGTTAAATCTGAAGAAGACCTTATCGAGAAAGGCATTGCCTTAATCGAAAAATACGACTTTGAAGCATTGCTGGTGACTCGCAGCGAGAACGGTATGACTCTGCTGCGTAAAGGTCAGGCACCGTTCCACTTACCGACTCAAGCCAAGGAAGTGTACGATGTCACAGGTGCCGGCGATACGGTTATCTCTGTCCTTGCAGCTTCTGTTGCTGCTGGTAAACCTCTGGATGAAGCGTGTGCATTAGCGAATGCGGCTGCTGGTGTAGTTGTTGGTAAGCTAGGTACATCGACACTGTCTACGATAGAATTAGCGGAAGCGATTCACGGTAGCCAAGATACAGACTACGGCGTTATCTCTGAAGCAGCACTGGTTGAAGCGGTGAAGCGTGCTCGTGCGAAAGGCGAGAAAGTGGTTATGACCAATGGCTGCTTTGATATTCTGCACGCTGGGCATGTTTCTTACATGAATCATGCTGCTGAGTTGGGCGATCGTTTGATCGTTGCGGTTAATACTGATGAATCAGTAAAACGTTTGAAAGGTCCAGGTCGTCCTGTGAATCCAACTGATCGTCGTATGGCGGTATTGGCTGGCTTAGGTGCGGTTGATTGGGTTGTACCATTCTCTGAAGATACACCTCAACGTTTAATCTCTGAGGTATTGCCAAGCATTCTTGTGAAAGGTGGTGATTACAAACCTGAAGAGATCGCTGGTGGTGCGGAAGTGATTGCCGCTGGTGGTGAAGTGAAAGTACTTAACTTTGAAGATGGTTGCTCTACCACTGAAATCATTAAAGCGATTAAAGGTGGTCGAGGCTAAGTTTTAGCGCTCAATACCAATATTCGACAGATAATAAAAATGCCGCTCAATGAGCGGCATTTTTGTAACGGCAACTTGAGTAATTAAGAGTTACTTACTTGCTACTTTTAGACCTGCGTTTACATCAACAATATCTTGTTCGCTTAGCGTACCAACTGCTTGACGAAGCTGAAGTACACTTAGGATGTAGTTGTAACGAGCATCTGAAAGATTTTTGTTCGCATCGTATAGACGACGAGTCGAGTCTAGTACGTCAACGATAGTGCGAGTACCTACATCAAAACCAGCTTCTGTTGCTTCTAGAGCAGACTGAGCAGACACTACAGACTGTTCGTAAGCGCGTAGAGCACCGATCGAAGCACTGATGTTGTTGTTGAATGCACGTACGTCTTTTACAACGCTACGGTAAGTCGCTTCTAGGTCTTCACTTGCTGCAACGTAGTTGTATTCAGCCTGTTTAGTCAAAGAAGTTGTGCTACCACCCGTGTAAAGAGGTACAACTAAGTTCAAACCGATGTTTAGGTTGTCAGAGTCGTAGTCATTTACGCTGTTAGAGCTGTCTGTCTGTTCTGCAAGACCGTAGCTACCATCTAACGTTAAGCTTGGTAGGTGACCAGAGCTTGCTAGAGAGATATTATCTTTCGCTACATCTTGAGAGATACGTGCAGCCAATAAGCTAAGGTTCTTTTGTTCTGCTTGTTCAACAAGTGCAACTGCAGATTCAGAAGATTTGCTCGCTGAGAAACGATCAGTATCTAGGATGCTTAGGTTAGAGTGTTCCTGACCTGTAATCTCACGAAGACCTTCGTAGCTATTTGTTAGGTCGTTCTCTGCAAGAACTTCATCAGCCAAAACGCCATCGTACTGAGCTTGCGCATCGTGCACATCGGTGATTGCTGAAAGACCTACTTCAAAACGCTGTTTAGTTTGCTCTAGTTGACGAGCAACCGCTGCTTTCTCTGCACGAACAAACTCTAGGTTATCTTGAGCTCGAAGCACTTCGAAGTATGCTGTCGCAACACGAAGGATCAAGGCTTGTTGTTCTGCCGCGTAAGCTGAATCAGATTGACGAGCAGTTTTCTCTGCCGTGTCTAGAGTGATCCAAGAAGAACGCTGGTAAAGCTCCTGACTGAAACCAATGCCAACACCCCATTGGTTGTTATCATTGCTCATATCGCTTCGGTCACCACGATTAATATCGTAGTTAGCTGTTAGATTAATTTGCGGTAACAAAGAGCTACGGCTTGACGTTACTGCTTCAAAAGCGGCATCGCGCTGCGCTGCTGAACGAAGAAGTTGTGGATCGTTCTGTTTTGCTTGGTCGTAAACTTCAGCTAGCGTATCAGCAAAAGCTGACGAACTCAGGCTGCCAATTGCTGCACTGATAAATAGTGGAAGCAGTTTTTTCATTTTCCTATTCCTGCCTTTTATGGAATTTTCTTTAGAAGAGTTTAACCCAGTTTGGTGGTAATTTACTCGAAACTTTGCACTTTTTTACATTTAACTGTCCACTTGTGCAATATTTATTTTTTAAAACTTAACTTTAATTATAAATTTTATATAAAAAGTTGAACCTTATCCTTGGTAGTTAACTCGGACAATGAGTAAACTATAAAGATCACTTAGTGAGGTACCAAATGCAACAGTATGACAATCAACGACATGAGTTTACTCCGCAAGATGTGGAAATAGTCTCAAAAGAGACGCTGTTTCGTGGTTTTTTCAAAATGGTTAAGTACACATTTAAACATAGACTGTTTGAGGGCGGCTGGAGCCAACCAGTAGAGCGTGAGATGTTTGAGCGTGGACATGCTGCCGCTTTGCTACCTTATGATCCTGTGAGTGATGAAGTGGTGATCGTCGAACAGATCCGTGTCGGTGCCCTAGAGCATAAGAACCCATGGCAATACGAAATTGTTGCTGGGATCATTGATACTGATGAATCACCACAAGATGTCGCTCGTCGTGAGGCGATGGAAGAAGCCGGAGTCGAAGTCGGATCTGTATTGCCTATTACTTCGTATTATCCTTCATCTGGTGGTTGCTCTGAAAAGCTCGACGTCTTTGTTGGCTGTGTTGATGCAACGACAGCCAAAGGGGTACACGGATTGGACTACGAAGGTGAAGATATTCGTGTACAAGTGATGAGTCGCGAAGCTGCTTATCAGTTGGTAAAAGATGGTGTATTTGAAAATGGAGCCACGATCATTGCGCTACAGTGGCTACAATTGAACTACCAAGAATTACAGTCAGAGTGGATAGATTAACGTCATGCCAAATATCGCGGTCAAAAAACCGTATCATGTTGATCTTGCTGAATTGATGCGAGTTTACGAGACTAACTATGCCAAACTGAACGCTTTGTTACCGGTTGGGCATGAGGTTGGTGACGTTCGCTGTTACCAAGCCGTTAATATGGTGTATCAATTGACAGTGAATGAGGTCACAAAATACACCACATTAATAGATATATGTCAGAGTGACGCGATGCCAGTGTTTCCTTTGCCAAAAATGTCTGTCAGGCTATATCACGACGCTCGAGTTGCAGAAGTGTGCGCTAGCGGGGATTTTTCGCGAGTCAAAGCGAAATATGACTATCCCAACACTAAGCTTCTGCAAAAGGACGAGAAATTTCAATTGAATAAATTTCTTGGGGAATGGTTAACGTTTTGTTTAAAAACGGGTATCAGCCGAACCCCAATTGCCTTTTAATTGAGCCGATTTATCAACACTTTTAAAGTCTAAACAGTAACGTATCTGGATTTGTTATTTTGGAATTATCACACACTTCAAAATTTGATGAGAGCACTATTAAGCTTGTGCAGCTAACGGACACGCATTTATTTGCGCCGAGCAATGGCAGCTTATTAAGCATCAACACTCAAGATAGCTTTCGTGCTGTAGTCGATGGCATTGTTAGTCAGGGTTTTGACTATCAAGCGATTTTAGCAACCGGTGATATCTCTCAAGATCACAGTGCTGAGTCGTACCAGAAATTTGAGTCAGGGATTCAACCTTTGGAAAAGCCATGCTATTGGCTGCCAGGGAACCATGACTTTAAGCCTAATATGGGCAGTGTTTTACCATCACCACAAATACAGTGTGTTGAGCATGCCTTGCTAGGCGATAACTGGCAGATGGTGATGCTAGACTCGCAGGTGGTTGGTGTGCCTCATGGTCGCCTCAGCGATCAACAGCTTGATCTGTTAGAACAAAAGCTGACGGAGTTCCCTGAACGCAATACCTTGGTTCTATTGCACCACCATCCATTATTGGTGGGCAGCGCATGGTTGGATCAACATAACCTAAAAGACGCCGATCAATTTTGGGATGTGGTTCAACAGCACACCAATGTTAAAGCGGTACTGTGTGGTCACGTTCATCAAGACATGAACCTAGATCATCATGGTGTACAAGTCATGGCAACACCGTCGACTTGTGTGCAATTCAAACCTAACTCAGATGACTTCGCGGTCGATACTTTGTCTCCGGGTTGGAGAGAGATTGAATTACATCAAGACGGAACGGTCAGCACGCAAGTTCGTCGTCTGCCTCATGGGCAGTTCTTGCCTGATTTTAAGGCTGCTGGTTACTAATGCCAGGCTCTGATCAGCAAGCTAATAAGCCATCACTGCTTCTCTATATTCATGGGTTTAACAGTTCATCTCGTTCTCATAAAGCGAACGTAATGGCAGATTACTGTGCGGAGCATCGCGCTGATATTAAAGTTGTAACCCCTCAACTGCCGAGTTTCCCTCAGCAAGCGGCACTCCATTTGCAGCAGCTGGTGGAGCAATACAAAGAGCAATATCAAATAGCGTTGGTCGGTAGCTCGCTGGGTGGTTATCTTTCAACATGGCTGAATAGCCACTATGGTTTTAAAGCGGTGGTTGTAAACCCAGCAGTGAAGCCGTATGAGCTTCTTGCTGACTATTTAGGTGAACAAGTAAACCCATACACAGATGAACGATATGTACTGGAAACAAAACATATTGATGAACTGAAGGCGTTAGAGGTTTCGGCGATCGCTAAGCCGAGCGACTTCTGGTTACTTCAGCAAACGGAAGACGAAGTTCTGGATTACCGACAAGCGGTAGAGAAGTACCAAGGTGCAACACAGACAGTAGAAGAGGGCGGGGATCATAGCTTTGTTGATTTTGAACGCTACCCACAACAAATCATCACCTTTCTAAATCTTTAATCTGTTCCACCAACCAAGTGATTCTCTCTTGTTTGCCTGTTATTTCATCTATCAATGGTGAAATATCATAGTTTGATGTCTTAGTTTTTGAACTAGCTTGACATCATTACTCAGCTTCCAGACTATATTCCCCAATACTTCGCTCGTTCGCTCTACTATGACGGTTCATAGTAATGATTCTGCTTTAGTGAAACTGGAGCCAGCGAACTGACGCAAACTTTTTGAGTAAACTCCGTATTATGACTGAACAATATAATGCAAAAGACCTCGAGGTACTTGAAGGTCTCGATCCTGTGCGACACCGCCCGGGAATGTATACCGAGACAGAAAGACCTAACCACCTTGCCCAAGAAGTCATTGATAACTCGGTCGATGAAGCACTAGCGGGACACGCTAAGAAGATCAAAGTGGTACTTCATGCAGACCAATCGTTAGAAGTTACCGATGACGGCCGTGGTATGCCTGTCGATATTCACCCTGAAAAAGGGATCTCAGGTGTTGAGCTGATTTTAACTAAGCTCCACTCTGGCGGTAAATTCTCGAATAACAACTACAAGTTCTCTGGTGGTCTGCACGGTGTAGGTATCTCGGTCGTAAACGCGCTGTCAAAACGTGTTGAAGTGACTGTACGCCGAGAAGGTCAGGTTCACGAGATCGCACTTGAAGGTGGTCATGCCGTAACAGAGCTTACTGTAACGGGCACTTGTGGTCATCGTAACAGTGGTACATCAGTACATTTCTGGCCTGATCCTAAGTACTTCGATAGCCCTAAATTTTCGACACTTCGTCTGATTAACAACCTACGTGCAAAAGCAGTGCTTTGCCCAGGTTTAGAAATTACCTTTATCGACAAAGTCGGTGGCGAAGAGCATAAATGGTTCTATGAAGATGGCCTAAAAGACTACCTTGCCGAAGGCGTGAAAGGTTACACCTTACTGCCTGAAGAACCGTATGTTGGCGAATTCGTTGCTGAAACAGAAATGGCAAACTGGGCGATCATCTGGCAGCCAGAAGGCGGCGACATGATCACCGAAAGTTACGTGAACTTAGTACCGACTAAGCAAGGTGGTACACACGTAAACGGTCTTCGCCAAGGTCTGCTTGATGCAATGCGTGAGTTCTGTGAATTCCGCAACTTGCTACCACGTGGCGTTAAGCTAACGGGCGACGATATTTTCGATCGCTGTTCGTACGTACTCTCGGTGAAGATGCAAGATCCGCAGTTTGCTGGTCAAACAAAAGAGCGCTTGTCTTCTCGTCAAACCGCTGCGTTTGTTTCTGGTGTGGTAAAAGATGCGTTTAGCCTGTGGTTGAACGAAAAGCCACAATTGGCGGAACAGCTAGCAGAAGCTTGTATTGCGAATGCTCACCGCCGTATGCGCGCAAGCAAAAAGGTTGTGCGTAAGAAAATCGCGTCAGGCCCAGCACTGCCGGGTAAGCTAACTGACTGTTCAGTTCAAGATTTAAGCCGTACCGAAATCTTCTTCGTGGAAGGGGACTCGGCGGGTGGTTCTGCTAAACAAGCACGTGACCGTGAGTTCCAAGCGGTGATGCCACTTCGCGGTAAGATCCTAAATACATGGGAAGTGTCAGCAGACCAAGTATTGGCTTCGCAAGAAGTGCATGACATCTCGGTAGCTCTGGGTATCGACCCAGATAACGATGATTTATCAGGCCTGCGTTACGGTAAGATCTGTATCCTTGCCGATGCGGACTCGGATGGTCTTCATATCGCGACACTGCTATGTGCTTTGTTTACTCGCCATTTCCATGCATTGGTTGAAGCGGGTCATATCTATGTGGCAATGCCTCCTCTGTATCGTATCGATTGCGGTAAGGAAGTGTTCTACGCACTTGATGACGCAGAGAAAGACGGTGTGCTTGAGCGACTATCGCAGAAGAAAGCCAAGATCAACGTGCAACGATTCAAAGGTCTGGGTGAAATGAACCCACTTCAGTTGCGTGAAACCACCATGGATCCAAATACTCGTCGCCTTGTTCAGTTAACGATTGACGACAGCGAAGCGACTAACGAGATGATGGACATGCTGCTTGGTAAGAAGCGTGCAGATGATCGCCGTACATGGCTACAGACTAACGGTGATATGGCCGAGGTATAATGGATGTCTAACGAAATTACATATGATGGCGTTGAACAGCTGCCAATGCGCAAGTTCACCGAAGATGCCTACTTAAATTACTCAATGTACGTGATCATGGATCGTGCATTGCCGTATATCGGTGATGGTTTGAAGCCAGTACAGCGTCGTATTATCTACGCGATGTCTGAGCTGGGCTTATCGGCTGCATCGAAATACAAAAAATCAGCACGTACCGTTGGTGACGTATTAGGTAAATATCACCCGCACGGTGACTCTGCTTGTTACGAAGCGATGGTATTGATGGCGCAGCCTTTCTCTTACCGCTACCCATTGGTCGATGGTCAAGGTAACTGGGGTGCTCCGGATGACCCGAAATCGTTCGCTGCGATGCGTTATACCGAAGCGAAATTATCTAAGTTTGCTGAGGTTCTGCTAGGTGAACTAGGTCAAGGTACGGTTGATTGGCAACCAAACTTTGATGGCACGATGAAAGAGCCTCAAATGCTGCCTGCTCGCCTACCTCATATTCTACTTAACGGTATTACAGGTATCGCGGTAGGTATGGCGACCGATATTCCACCACACAACGTGCGTGAAGTCGCTAATGCAGCCATTCACCTAATTGATACGCCGAAGTCTGAGCTTTCAGACGTGATGGGTTTCATTCAAGGTCCTGATTACCCGACTGAAGCTGAGATTATCTCTCCGAAATCGGACATCGAAAAGATCTACCGTACTGGACGTGGCAGCATCAAGATGCGCGCGGTTTGGCACAAGGAAGGCTCTGATATTGTTATCACGGCTTTACCTCATCAAGTGTCAGGTGCGAAGTTACTTGAGCAAATCGCTAACCAGATGCGCGCTAAGAAGCTGCCAATGGTTGACGACTTGCGTGATGAATCTGATCACGAGAACCCAACGCGTATCGTTGTTGTTCCTCGTTCTAATCGTATCGACTGTGACCAATTGATGAGTCACCTGTTCGCGTCGACGGATCTAGAGAAAAACTTCCGCGTTAACTTGAACATGATTGGTTTAGATAACCGTCCTCAAGTTAAAGGCTTAGTTCAAATCCTGAAAGAGTGGATCGAGTTCCGTCGCACAACGGTTCGCCGTCGTTTGCAGTACCGTTTAGATAAAGTATTGGCACGTTTGCACATCTTAGAAGGTTTGCTTGCTGCTTATCTTAATATCGATGAAGTGATTGAAATCATTCGTACAGAAGACGAACCATGTCCTGTCCTAATGAGCCGTTTCAACATTTCTGAAATTCAAGCCAATGCGATTCTTGATATTAAACTTCGTAACTTAGCTAAGTTAGAAGAGTTTAAAATCCGAGCGGAACAAGAAGAGCTTGAAGCTGAGCGTGAAAAGCTTGAAAAGCTACTCGGTTCAGAGCGTCGCTTGAATACGCTGATCAAAAAAGAAATCCAAGCAGATGCAGATAAATACGGCGATGATCGTCGTTCACCTCTGATTGAGCGTGCTGAAGCGAAAGCGCTAACAGAACGCGACTTAGTGCCAAGCGAACCAATCACGGTTGTGTTGTCTGAGAAAGGTTGGATTCGTCATGCCAAAGGGCATGAAGTGGACGCTGAAGGCTTGAACTACAAGTCTGGTGATAGATTCTTAGCGAGTGCTAAGGGTAAGAGTAACCAGCAAGCGGTGTTCCTCGGCAGCGATGGCCGAAGCTACTCCCTTGAGTCACATTCACTACCGTCGGCGCGAAGCCAAGGTGAGCCAATTACAGGCCGTTTGAACGTCAGCCCAGGTACTTCTATTCGCCAAGTGGTGATGGGAGAGAATGAACAATTATGGTTAGTCGGTTCTGATGCAGGTTATGGTTTTGTTTGTAAGGGTAGCGATCTGCTGTCTAAGAACAAGAGCGGTAAAGCCTTGGTTAATTTGCCACAAGCTTCTGAAGTGATGATGCCAAGCCCGATTGCTGACTTGGAAAGTAACCAGATTCTGGCGATTACTAACCAAGGTCGTATGTTGTTGTTCCCGATTAAAGACCTACCTCAGCTGAGCAAAGGTAAAGGCAACAAGATCATCAACATCCCTTCTGCGAAAGCAAAAGAGCGTGAAGAGTTTGTCTCGCATCTTATGGCTATCCCAGAGAATGCGACGCTGACTATTTACGCCGGTAAACGTAAGCTTGGTTTGAAACCTGCGGATCTTGAAAACTTCCGTGGTGAACGTGGTCGTCGTGGTGGTCTATTGCCTAGAGGACTACAGCGAGTGACGCGTATCGATATCGAAGAGCAAAGTGAATCGTAGAGATACTTGAAACAATCTTTAGATAAAAGAAAACCCAGCCTATGAGCTGGGTTTTTTGTACTTGTGTAGTATTAGCAGCTTGAATTAATGCTTACAGAGTTTGCTCTACAGGCGAGTATCTTCGGCGATGGTCACCTTTAGAGTTTTGCTTTCACCTTGGCGCAATATACCCACATCGATAACTGTACCCGGTCGCAGGTCGGTAACGATGTCCATTACACTCTGGCGACCATTTACTTGGTTATCGTTGATACTGACAATAATGTCTTGAGCTTCAAACCCCGCATCGGCAGCCGGTCCATTAGGGTCTATCCCCAACACAACAATCCCGCCGATATTCTTAGTACCCAACATGCGTGAGGTGACTGAATTGATGTCTTGTCCATCGATACCAATATATCCACGAATCACACGACCATCGGCGATGATCTTTTCCATGATTTTATTAGCAAGCGGATAGGGGATAGCGAATGAGATCCCATAGGTTTCCATGTCGGTAGCTTGCTGGAAAGACGCGGTATTGATACCGACTAGCTCACCTTGTGAATTCACCAGCGCACCACCTGAGTTACCTTCATTGATTGCCGCATCGGTCTGGATAAAGGCTTGATGGCCATCGGCACTAATCGAAGAACGGCCGGTTGCAGAGATGATACCAAAGGTTGTTGTTTGACCTAGGTTGTATGGGTTACCGATAGCCAGTACAACATCACCGACATTGGCTTTGTAATTAGGGTTGAGTGGGATCACTGGTAGGTTATCACCGCTGACTCTAAGTATCGCGATATCGGTGCGCTTGTCTGAACCGACAAGTTGCGCAGCTGCTACTCGGCCATCTTGAAGTGCCACAACTATTTGGTCTGCTTGAGCCACAACATGGAAGTTGGTAATGATGTAGCCTTTCTCGCTAACAATCACCCCAGAGCCCAAACCTTGAGTGAGCAGTTTGTTTCGATCGCTTTCAGCGTATTTACGGCTATAAATGTTAACCACTGCTGGTGCCGCGCGGCGAACTGCTTGGTTAAATGAAATCTGAAGAGAGCCAATATTATCGACTTTAGGACTAGTGACGTCAGCGACAATCGCTGGTCTTAAGCTCGGGAAGGCGAGAAGAATAAGCGCCGCTGAAACGAGTCCAAGGGAAATAGAACGAAATAGAAAGGACAGCATGTTTCCCTCTTCAACAAGTAAGGTTTGAAGCCTCCATCAATGGATGACTGACTTGATTACAAGTGAAGCATAGCATTTTGATTGATCTAAAGAAAAGGGAGACTGAGTAAGTTTAAAGCAAACTTACTGGGCCTCCCTGTAATTGCGCTGACGTAAGACTATCGAATTACAAGGTAGATAGTTCGGTCGCCTCGCTGGATATTAAGCGCCAGTACACCAGGTTGTTTTTCAAGAATCTCTCTAAACTCAGCAAGGTTCTTAACCGTTTGACGGTTTACCCCGATGATGATGTCATCTTTCAGAAGTTGATAGGCTTCGGCTGGTGAGCCTTGAGCAACACTTGAGACCTTGACACCCGTTGCAGAGTCACTCTCTGTTGTGTTGGTTAATTCAGCTCCGGCTAGTCCTTCATGGAGCTTCTCAGCCTGTGTCTTATTATTGGTGGATTCACCAAGCGTCACATCAAAGGTTTTGCTCTTACCGTCACGAACCACACCCAGCTCAATCTGCTTACCAGCGCCGAGTGTTGCGACCTTAGCTCTTAACTCGCTGAAGGTATCAATGCGTTTGCCATTAACAGAGACAATAATATCGCCCGCTTTCAGTCCAGCTTTATCTGCTGCGCTGTCAGGGACGATTTGGCTAACAAAGGCGCCTTTACTTGATTCATAACCGAGTGCTTCTGCCAATTCGGAGGTCACTTCTCCGCCTTGAACGCCAAGCATGCCGCGTTTTACTTCACCGAAATCGAGAATTTGTTCTGTCAGATTTGTCATCATATTAGAAGGGATTGCAAAGCCGATACCGACATTACCTCCGTTAGGGCCAAGAATGGCGG
>NZ_AJZD02000043.1 GCF_000272105.2 Vibrio splendidus 12E03 | reverse complement strand
TGTCTAAAGAAAAATTTGAACGTACGAAACCGCACGTAAACGTTGGTACTATCGGCCACGTTGACCACGGTAAAACAACTCTAACTGCTGCTATCTGTACTACTCTTGCAAAAGTATACGGCGGTGTTGCTAAAGATTTCGCATCTATCGATAACGCTCCAGAAGAGCGTGAGCGCGGTATCACAATCGCAACTTCTCACGTTGAGTACGACACTCCAGCACGTCACTACGCACACGTAGACTGTCCAGGACACGCGGATTATGTTAAAAACATGATCACTGGTGCTGCACAAATGGACGGCGGTATCCTAGTTGTTGCTGCGACTGACGGCCCTATGCCTCAAACTCGTGAGCACATCCTACTTGGTCGTCAAGTTGGTATCCCTTACATCATCGTATTCATGAACAAATGTGACATGGTTGATGACGAAGAGCTACTTGAGCTAGTTGAGATGGAAGTTCGTGAACTTCTTTCTGAATACGACTTCCCAGGTGATGACCTACCAGTTATCCAAGGTTCTGCACTTGGCGCACTAAACGGCGAGAAGCAGTGGGAAGACAAGATCGTTGAGCTTGCAGAAGCACTAGATTCTTACATCCCTGAGCCAGAGCGTGCAGTTGACCAACCGTTCCTACTACCAATTGAAGATGTATTCTCAATCCAAGGTCGTGGTACTGTTGTAACTGGTCGTATCGAGCGCGGTATCCTACGTGTAGGTGACGAAGTAGAAATCGTTGGTATCAAAGAGACTACTCTTACTACTTGTACTGGTGTTGAAATGTTCCGTAAACTGCTTGACGAAGGTCGTGCAGGTGAGAACGTTGGTGCACTTCTACGTGGTACTAAGCGTGATGACGTTGAACGTGGTCAAGTACTTTCTGCGAAAGGTTCTATCAACCCACACACTAAGTTTGAGTCTGAAGTATACGTACTTTCTAAAGACGAAGGCGGCCGTCACACTCCTTTCTTCAAAGGTTACCGTCCACAGTTCTACTTCCGTACAACTGACGTAACAGGCGACATCACTCTACCAGAAGGCGTAGAAATGGTAATGCCAGGTGACAACGTTCAAATGACTGTTGAGCTAATCGCTCCAATCGCAATGGACGAAGGTCTACGTTTCGCAATCCGCGAAGGTGGCCGTACAGTTGGTGCTGGTGTTGTAGCTAAAATCTT
>NZ_AJZD02000042.1 GCF_000272105.2 Vibrio splendidus 12E03 | reverse complement strand
TGAGAGTTCAAGTCTCTCCGACCGCACCATCATTGAATGAAACCCAGCTTTTTAGCTGGGTTTTGTTTTATCTGGAATATGTAAATCTGATAACTCCGTCACCAAGTATTTCTCCCTATCTAATCACTTCATGACTTTTTTATAAGACAATGTATGCTCCATTTTCTAATTGAGTATGACTGCCCTATGAAAAATCTCACTCTAACGATCGGTTGCTACACAGACACTCCCAGTAAAAGCCAAGGCGTATATCAGGCTCAATTAGACTTGGAAAACGGAAAGCTATTACCTTTAGATCTCGTTGCAGAGTGCACTAACCCGTCTTTTGTCGTAGCGACAAAACTTGGCATCTATACCGCGTCTGAAATTGATCAGCCAAAACAGCCGCAGCTGATTCATATTCCTAGCCCTAACTCAAAGACGGTTAAGAACTCCGGTACTATCGCTGGCGGTCACCCCTGTCACATCGCGATAGATCCACACAATAAGTTTGCTATCACGTCGCAATACTCATCAGGCACATTCGATATCTTTAGCTTAAGTATCAATGGCAACATCGATAAGCGCCTCAAAACAATCAAGATGGTTGGTTCCGGACCAAACAAAGAGAGACAAACTAGCCCGCACGCCCACCAATGCCTGTTCTTACAAAACTCGCCACAGTTTGTGACTGTCGATCTCGGCACCGATCGAATCAACTTCTATTGCTTCGATGAAGAACAGGAAGAGTTTCTAGACGAGCCTATGCAGTCTATTAAAGTGCCAGCCGGCAATGGACCTCGCCATTTAATCTTTAACAAAGCAGAAGACAGAGCCTATGTGATCTGCGAGCTCTCTGAATCGATACTTATGTTGGAAAAGGTTCTGGGTGTATGGAATATCGTAGAAGAAATTGATGCGCTTCCCAATATGGAGAAAGGAGAAGCTACGGCTGCGATAAAACTATCGCCGGATGAGCAATTCCTCTATGTATCTTGTCGACACCAATCAAGGATCAGTTGCTTCAGAATCGAGCCTACAACGAAAATGCCTATTTTTATTGATAACTATAATACTGAAGGCAACTTCCCTCGCGATTTTCATATTACTGACTGCGGACGATGGCTTATCGCAGCAAACCAACACTCCAATAGCATCACCTCATTCAAACGAAATAGTGAGGATGGGTCTTTGGTTTATACAGGATACTCTTTAGAGATCGACGCACCGGTTTGCGTTACACAGCAGTTATAGCACTCAGCACCAAACAAAAAAGGAGAGCATCTGCTCTCCTTCTCTATATAGATAATCTGAACTAATAAATTAAAGGCCTAAGGCGTATTTCAATACTTGGGTTTTAATCGGCCCAGAGTTCTCTGCTAATTTTAGCGCAGCATTACGTGCAAACTTGAGCGGACCAATGTCGTTGCTGAATGTCTTGTAGAAAAAATCCATGCCACTCTGCATCATTAGGTTGTCGCCTCTTCTCATCACTTCATAACGTCTTGCTACAAACTGATTCAATTCACCCTTTTCTTTGGTGACATCCAACAGGACTGATACATCTTTGAAGCCTAAGTTAACACCCTGCCCTGCCAATGGGTTGATCGTATGTGCAGAGTCCCCGACTAAAATACAGTTATTCTTCGAATATGATTGAGCATGACGTCGTGTCAGAGGAAAAGAACCCGAATTCAAGACTTTGATATCACCTAACTCTTTAGGAAAGTGAGTAAGTACTTCGTTACGTAGTTTTTCAGGGGTCATTGCTGACAGTTGCTTAATACGCAGCGGAGAATCATACCAAACTAACGAGCCCTGCCCGACTTGTTGATCGTCAGAGGTTAGAGAACACAAAGGCAGAAACGAACGAGGACCACTTGGTAGAAATTGCTGCCAAGTAATATCTTGCTGAGGTTGTTCTGTTTCTACATTGATAAGCATACAGTGTTGTCGATAATCCCAAGCCGTGATGCCAATTCCAGCTTGTTGTCGAACGGCTGAATTCGCACCATCAGCACCAACCACCCACTTCGCAGATAACTCAGCCCCTGATTGAAGCTTTACGATATTGGTTTCACCAAACTCAATCTTATCGAGCTTTTCTGGACATAACAGTTCGAGATTGTCGTAGGCATCAAATTGAGACCATAAACCTAATTGAATGAGTCTGTTCTCAACGATATAGCCCAAACGAGGAAGGTCCAGTGATCCAGCATCAAACCGAGTACGACACTCTGGGTGCTCCCACGTCTCTAAACGCTTATAAGAACACACTCGCATTGCTGCAATACCTTGCCATGCGCCAAGATCTTCAAGCAAATCGACCGATGCTTGAGAAATCGCTGACACACGAATGTCCATCGCTTGCGACTCATCAAAAGCTTGTGGGGCAAAACCTTCGATCACCGCAACACTCAGACCTTGCTTTGCAAAACCGATTGCTGTTGCTGCGCCAACCATGCCACCACCGACTACTACAATATCGTAACTGTTCATATTTTGTACTTATCAGTTTGATTCTTTGACTGTTTTTGATTGTACTTTTTCATAACTAACTTGTAACCAAAAACCTTATTCGAAAAAAGGGTTATCCCTTATGGCATATGGCGTTAAGGATAATAAAAACCACTACATAAGAGATTTGTTCAGACTACTAGTCAGTCGGTTTTGAAACCAGTACAATACGCCGCTTGCCGCTAGAGCCTGTCATAAAATTGAATACCGAATTATGATAAACGGGGCTAGCGGATGAATAATGGGCGATTTGCTCCCTTAAATTAAACTAACGATCGAGCGAACATATAATGAGTAAGAAACTGCTAATTAAAACTTGGGGCTGTCAGATGAATGAATATGATTCATCAAAAATGGCCGACCTGCTTAACGCTACAAATGGCTATGAGCTAACTGAAGTACCTGAGGAAGCAGACGTACTACTATTGAATACTTGTTCTATCCGCGAAAAAGCGCAAGAAAAAGTATTCCACCAGCTTGGTCGTTGGAAAACGCTTAAAGATAAAAAAGAAGGTGTGGTGATCGGTGTGGGTGGCTGTGTAGCGACTCAAGAAGGTGATCACATTCGTCAACGTGCACCATACGTAGACGTTATCTTTGGCCCACAAACATTGCACCGTTTGCCAGAGATGATTAAGTCATCACTGTCTAACGAAAAGCCAGTAATGGACATCTCTTTCCCAGAGATCGAAAAGTTCGATAACCTGCCCGAGCCAAAAGCTGAAGGCGCGACGGCGTTCGTTTCTATCATGGAAGGTTGTTCTAAATACTGTACTTACTGCGTTGTACCATACACACGTGGTGAAGAAGTTAGCCGTCCAATGGATGATGTACTTTTCGAAGTTGCTCAACTTGCAGAGCAAGGCGTACGTGAAGTTAACCTGCTAGGTCAAAACGTAAACGCATACCGCGGTCCAACTCACGAAGGTGATATCTGTTCATTCGCAGAACTGCTTCGTCTTGTTGCTTCTATCGACGGTATCGACCGTATTCGTTTCACAACAAGCCACCCGCTTGAGTTTGGTGACGACATCATTGAAGTTTACAAAGATACACCAGAACTAGTGAGCTTCCTTCACCTACCAGTACAAAGTGGTAGTGACCGTATTCTTACGATGATGAAGCGTCCGCATACGGCTATCGAGTACAAGTCTATTATCCGTAAACTACGTAAAGCTCGTCCTGACATTCAAATCAGCTCTGACTTTATTGTTGGTTTCCCTGGTGAGTCTAAGCAAGACTTCCAAGATACAATGAAGCTAATTAAAGAAGTTGATTTCGATATGAGCTTCAGCTTTGTTTTCTCTCCTCGTCCGGGTACGCCAGCGGCAGATTACCCATGTGACGTACCAGCACAAGAGAAGAAAGATCGTTTGTACGAACTGCAACAAACGGTAAACACACAAGCTATGCGCTTCTCTCGTCTAATGCTAGGCACAGAGCAACGTATCCTTGTTGAAGGTCCATCAAGAAAGAACCTAATGGAACTTCGCGGCCGTACAGAAAACAGCCGTGTTGTGAACTTCGAAGGTTCTGCAGACCTAATCGGCCAGTTCGTAGATGTGAAGATCACTGAGGTTTACACCAACTCACTACGTGGTGAGCTAGTTCGCACAGAAAAAGACATGGGTCTACGCGTTGTTATGACTCCAGCAGAAATGATGGAAAAAACAAAACGTGAAGACGAGCTAGGTGTAGTGACATTTACGCCGTAGGCAATACAACTGTTTGAGCACAAAGCGCAAACACAAAGCTTGAAATTACCTAACTAAGTGACCATCTTAGAAATAGGGATATCACAATCAAAAGCCCGGTCTAAATCGGGCTTTTTGCTCTTTGTTTTATTTAAGAGCGATTGGCACAAAATGAGAGGCTAATTTGAGCAATAAAATCGTTACCTTAGAGATAAATCTAGAGCCAGCCGACAACAAGCGCTTGGCTAGCTTATGCGGACCATTCGATGACAACATCAAGCACCTTGAGCGTCGTCTTGGCGTTGAGATTAATTACCGAAGCAACTTCTTCACCATCGTTGGTAAGCCTCACACTACAGCCGCAGCTTTAGACATCATCAAACACCTCTATGTTGAAACGGCTCCAGTTAAAGGCAACATAATCGATATCGAACCAGAGCAAATACATCTGGCGATCACCGAGTCAGGTATTTTGGAGCAACAGGTCGAGTCTGAAATTGACTACGGCAAAGAAGTGACCATTAAGACTAAAAAAGGCGTCATCAAACCTCGAACGCCAAACCAAGCACAGTACCTAATGAACATGGTGACTCATGACATCACCTTTGGTATTGGGCCAGCAGGTACAGGTAAAACCTACTTAGCCGTTGCGGCAGCAGTTGATGCACTTGAACGCCAAGAGGTTCGCCGAATCCTACTGACTCGTCCTGCTGTTGAAGCCGGTGAGAAGCTTGGTTTCCTACCGGGTGATTTAAGCCAAAAAGTAGACCCATATTTACGTCCACTTTACGATGCGCTGTTTGAGATGCTTGGCTTTGAGCGAGTTGAGAAGCTGATTGAACGTAACGTAATTGAAGTTGCGCCACTGGCTTACATGCGTGGTCGTACATTGAATGATGCGTTTATCATTCTTGATGAGAGCCAAAACACCACGGTAGAACAGATGAAGATGTTCTTAACCCGTATCGGTTTTAACTCACGCGCTGTGATCACAGGTGATATTACGCAAATCGATTTACCTCGTGGTGCAAAATCAGGCTTACGCCATGCGACTGAAGTGCTCAATGAAGTCGACGACATTAGCTTCAACTTCTTTATGTCTGAAGACGTCGTTCGTCACCCTGTGGTAGCCCGTATCGTCAACGCGTACGAGAAGTGGGAAGCAAAAGACCAGAAAGAGCGCAAAGAGTTTGAAAAGCGTAAACGTGAAGAGCGCGAAGCCAAACTTCTTGAGGCTCAGCAGGCAGTTACGACACAATTAGCAACACAAAATAGCTCTGTAATTGCAGAACAAGGTGATAAATAGATGTCTATTGAACTAGACCTGCAATTAGCGGTCGAAAATGAGCAAGGTCTTCCAACTGAGCAAGATATTCAGCTTTGGTTGGACAAGACAATTCCTCAGTTTCAAGAGAACGCTGAGTTGACGGTTCGTATCGTTGATACACAAGAAAGCCACCAGCTCAATCATGAATATCGTGGCAAAGACAAGCCAACTAACGTGTTGTCTTTTCCATTCGAGGCTCCTCCAGGGATCGAGTTAGATCTACTGGGCGACCTCATTATCTGCCGCCAAGTTGTCGAAAAAGAGGCAGAAGAGCAAAGTAAGCCTCTGCTAGCACACTGGGCTCATATGGTTGTACATGGCAGTCTGCATCTGCTAGGTTATGATCATATCGAAGATGATGAAGCTGAAGAGATGGAGTCACTCGAGACAGAAATCATGCAATCTATGGGGTTTGAAGACCCTTACATTCTAGAAAAGTAAATTGATTCTAGTAAAGTAGGTTGCAGAGAAACAATAACTCATCGAACCTGTGATTTTCGCAGGAATCTGAGTTGTAACGTGTGCTATCACACTTCTGATAGCGTTATTTTTTGAGAAATCATGAACGAAGGTAACCCCCCCACTTCTGAGGGAAGTAAAAAATCTGAAGGTCCGAGTAGAAAGTCCTTCTTTGAACGCCTAGGCCAACTATTTCAAGGTGAAGTAAAAGATCGCCAAGAGCTCGTGGATGTAATCCGCGACTCAGAAATTAATGACCTAATTGACCACGACACGCGCGACATGCTCGAGGGTGTAATGGAAATTTCAGAGATGCGAGTACGCGATATCATGCTGCCTCGCTCTCAAATGGTTACAGTTGAACGCACCGATGATTTAGATACATTGATTGCGCTTATTACTGATGCTCAACACTCTCGCTACCCAGTGATCAGTGAAGATAAAGACCATGTTGAAGGCATTCTATTAGCGAAGGACCTACTTAAGTATTTGGGTTCAGAAAGTGCCCCATTTGATATCGAACAAGTGATTCGCCCTGTCGTAGTTGTTCCTGAAAGTAAGCGAGTTGATCGCCTGCTTAAGGAGTTCCAAGAAGAGCGTTACCACATGTCTATCGTTGTCGATGAGTTTGGCGGAGTTTCTGGCCTGGTAACCATTGAAGATATCCTCGAAGAAATCGTTGGTGAAATTGAAGACGAGTTCGACGATGAAGAAGAGCTAGATATTCGTAAGCTGAGTAAGCATACCTTCTCTGTAAAAGCTTTAACCACTATTGAAGAGTTCAACGATACGTTTAACACTGCCTTTAGTGACGATGAAGTGGATACGGTAGGCGGCATGGTTATGACAGCACTCGGTCACCTGCCGGTTCGTGGCGAAATTGTAGAAATCGAAAACTACCATTTCAAAATAACATCAGCAGATAACCGTCGTGTGATTCAGCTACAGGTAACCATTCCTGACGAACAGCCTCTTCCGACTATCGAAGAATAACAACTTCTCTCTAAAGAGATGACAGAAATTAGATGACTAAGACATTTATTCATCGCCTATTACGGCCGCTTGCGGCCGTTTTTGTTGGCGCTATAACCACCCTTTCATTCGCTCCATACTCTATATGGCCTCTTGCTATTCTCAGCCCAGCTTTGTTGCTGTTACTGATCCACAACCGCTCTCCTAAAAGTGCGCTTTGGATTGGCTACGCATGGGGTTTAGGTCAATTCACCACAGGTATCAGCTGGGTATACGTCAGCATTGATGGTTTTGGCGGCATGCCACTGGCAGCCAACCTATTTTTGATGGCATTGCTTGTTGGCTACCTAGCCGTTTATTCAGGGCTATTTACCTGGGGTTTGAATAAATTCTTCCCTGCCAATAACCTAAGCCGCTTTTTCCTTGCAGCTCCTGCATTCTGGCTAGTCTGTGATTGGCTGCGTGGCTGGGTAATGACGGGCTTCCCTTGGCTTTGGTTAGGCTACAGCCAAATCGATTCGCCATTAGGTTCATTTGCACCGATTGGCGGCGTAGAGCTAGTAACTTTAGCGATCATTGTTTCAGCCTCTGCATTCACTTATGCGATTGTTAACCGGGCTTGGAGCATCGCTATCATTCCCGCTGTCGTATTTAGCGCAGGCTTTGGTATTCGCAACATCGACTGGGTCACGCCGACCCCTGAAAAAACCACGTCAGTCGTCTTGATACAAGGCAACGTCGATCAAGACAGTAAATGGCTACCGAGTCATCGCTGGCCAACTATGATGAAGTACACCGACCTAAGCAGAGAAAACTGGGGAGCGGATATCATCATCTGGCCTGAAGCGGCTATTCCAGCATTCGAAGTTGAGATCCCATCTTTCCTACGTAACTTGGATAGCGCAGCGAAGATGAACAACAGTTCGATCATTACCGGTGTGCTGAATCAGTCTGAAGATAAGAAATACTACAACAGTGTTCTTTCTCTCGGTGTGAATCCATACGGTGAGTACAGCTACGATCCAGACGAACGCTACCATAAACACCACCTGTTACCATTTGGTGAGTTTGTGCCGTTTGAAGATATCTTGCGTCCATTAGCACCTTTCTTTAACTTGCCAATGTCATCATTTAGCCGTGGCGACTTTGTTCAACCAAACATAGTGGCAAATGGTCGTCACTTAGCGCCGGCACTGTGTTATGAGATCATCTTTAATGATCAAGTTAGACAGAACGTAACCGACGAGACTGACTTTATTTTAACGCTCTCTAACGATGCGTGGTTTGGTCGTTCGATTGGCCCTCTGCAACATATGGAAATTGCACAGATGCGTGCTCTGGAGCTTGGTAAGCCGGTTATTCGCTCGACCAACAACGGTGTGACGGCAGTTACTGATTACAAAGGCAATATAATCAAGCAAGTGCCTCAGTTTGAAACGGCAGTGTTAAAAGCTGAACTCATTTCAACGGATGGTCAAACGCCTTATCACACAGTAGGTACTTGGCCACTGTATATCTGGGCGATGCTCAGCTTGGTGATTGGTTGGGTAATTAGAAAGCCAAAAAGCTAGATTCGACGAAAAGTGATTTGAGGGTTGACTGATTGGGTCAACCCTTTTTCATTGCTGTGGTTTTGCGTTGATACGCTATAGTTCAGAAGCTTACGGTTTAAGGGCTTTACGACTAAACCCTTTAGAACCACATTTAATGCATGGAATGATATTGGTTGGGTGGTTATATTCGGTTTGGTGACCACACTCGTCACATACTAAGGTTCCCAAGCCAATGACTTCACCCGCTTGATACAAGCCTTGGTGTTCTAAGTCTTGGAACAGTTCAACCCATTCCACCTTAGTACGATCAGTAATATCCAACAGCCCTTGCCAAATAGAGTCCGCAATCATCAAATAGAATGGACCGCTTTTACTCTCTTCATAGCTTTCGGAAAACTCTTTTAAGTCCGACTTCACGTAGGCAGAGATCAATGAAAGCTCATCTTTAGTCATATCATTAGCTGCTTTCGCAAACTTGCCCGACGTTTCGATTCTGTTGTTGAGCTCTTCAGGGCTATGCTTCAGCGTTTCAATCACCTCTTCGACGACTTCTTCATAGAGCGCTTTTTTCTTCGGCATAACAACCTCCTTAAGATAACCAACCTTTTAGTGAGCAAACGGATGCGCTGCAATGCACTCCCGCTTACAAACAAATGCAATTCATACTCTTAAGTATAGTTGCCCTGCGAAATTCAGTGAAAATTACACAATCTACTAGGCAGCAACTGCAAGTATGAAGGGTATAACTATTGTTGTACTCAGCTCCTTTAGGTATTCTATGACGATCTGTAAGATTCTGTTCTAACCGAACTCACAAATTCCAAGATAACCGGATACCATCGATGCAAGAACAATATAACCCGCAAGAGATTGAACAAAAGGTTCAACAACACTGGGATAACAGCGAGACTTTCGTTGTAAGTGAAGACCCAAACAAAGAAAAATTCTACTGTCTTTCTATGTTCCCTTACCCAAGTGGCCGACTGCACATGGGTCACGTGCGTAACTACACCATCGGTGATGTGGTATCTCGTTTCCAACGTCTACAAGGCAAAAACGTAATGCAGCCCATTGGTTGGGATGCATTCGGCCTACCAGCAGAAAACGCCGCTGTTAAAAACAACACAGCGCCTGCACCATGGACTTACGAAAACATTGAGTACATGAAGAACCAACTGAAGCTTCTAGGCTTTGGTTACGACTGGAACCGTGAATTCGCAACCTGTACTCCAGAGTACTACCGTTGGGAACAAGAGTTCTTCACTAAGCTTTACGAAAAAGGCCTGGTTTACAAGAAGACTTCTTCAGTGAACTGGTGTCCAAACGACCAAACTGTACTTGCAAACGAGCAAGTGGAAGACGGTTGCTGCTGGCGTTGTGACACCCCAGTAGAACAAAAGAAGATTCCACAGTGGTTCATTAAAATCACTGAATACGCTCAAGAGCTACTCGACGATCTAGATAACCTTGAAGGTTGGCCTGAAATGGTTAAAACCATGCAGCGTAACTGGATCGGTCGCTCTGAAGGTGTTGAGCTATCTTTCGCTGTTAACGGCGAACAAGCACCGCTAGAAGTTTACACAACACGTCCAGACACGCTAATGGGTGTTTCTTACGTTGGTATCGCTGCTGGTCACCCACTTGCAGAGAAAGCATCGAAAAACAACCCAGAGCTTGCTGCATTCGTTGAAGAGTGTCGTAACACTAAAGTTGCTGAGGCTGAACTGGCAACGATGGAAAAGAAAGGTATGGATACTGGCCTAACGGCTATCCACCCTCTTAACGGTCGTGTTGTTCCTGTATACGTAGCAAACTTCGTACTTATGGATTACGGCACAGGTGCGGTAATGGCGGTTCCTGCTCACGATCAACGTGACTACGAATTCGCAACTAAGTACGGCATCGACATCATCCCAGTAATCAAGCCTGAAGACGGTTCTGAGCTAGACGTGTCTGAAGCAGCTTACACTGAGAAAGGTGTACTGTTCGATTCTGGTGAGTTCGATGGTCTTGCTTTCCAAGAAGCATTCGACGCAATCGCTGCGAAGCTTGAAGTTGAAGGCAAAGGTAAGAAGACAGTAAACTTCCGTCTACGTGACTGGGGTGTATCTCGTCAACGTTACTGGGGTGCGCCAATCCCAATGGTAACCACTGAAGACGGTGAAGTTCACCCAGTACCTGCAGACCAGCTACCCGTTATTCTTCCAGAAGATGTGGTAATGGATGGTGTGACTAGCCCAATCAAGGCTGACAAGTCTTGGGCTGAGACAACATTCAACGGCGAACCTGCTCTACGTGAGACAGATACATTCGATACGTTCATGGAATCTTCTTGGTACTACGCTCGTTACTGTTCACCACAAGCTGACGACATCCTAGATCCAGAAAAAGCGAACTACTGGCTACCAGTAGACCAGTATATCGGTGGTATCGAGCACGCTTGTATGCACCTGCTTTACTCTCGTTTCTTCCATAAATTGCTACGCGATGCAGGTTACGTAACGTCTGATGAACCGTTCAAGCAACTACTATGTCAAGGCATGGTTCTAGCTGACGCGTTCTATCACGAAAACGAAAAAGGCACCAAAGAGTGGATTGCACCGACTGACGTAACGGTTGAACGTGACGGTAAAGGTCGCATCGAAAAAGCAGTCGACGATCAAGGCCGTGAAGTTGAACACTCAGGCATGATCAAAATGTCTAAGTCTAAGAACAACGGTATCGACCCACAAGAGATGGTAGACAAGTACGGCGCAGATACAGTACGTCTATTCATGATGTTTGCATCACCTGCAGACATGACGCTTGAGTGGCAAGAGTCTGGCGTTGAAGGTGCTAACCGCTTCCTTAAACGTGTTTGGAAACTGGTTCATGCTCACTCTTCTAAGGGTGCTGCTGAATCTGTTGATGCTTCTGCGCTATCTGGCGACCAAAAAGCACTTCGTCGTGATATCCACAAGACTATCGCGAAAGTAACGGACGATATTGGCCGCCGCCAAACGTTCAACACGGCAATCGCTGCAATCATGGAACTGATGAACAAGCTAGCGAAAGCACCTCAAGAATCTGTACAAGATCGTGTAATCCTTGATGAAGCGCTAAAAGCTGTCGTTCGCATGCTTTACCCAATGACGCCACACATCTCTTACGAAATGTGGATTGCACTGGGTGAATCAAACGTAGACTCAGCAACATGGCCAACTTTCGATGAGAAAGCGCTAGTTGAAGACGAGAAGACTATCGTTGTCATGATCAACGGTAAGCTACGTGCGAAACTGACTGTTGCTGCTGACGCAACCGAAGAGCAAGTTCGTGAACTTGGTCTAAACGATGAGAACGCTAAGAAGTTCCTAGATGGCCTAACGATCCGTAAGGTTATCTTCGTACCTGGTAAGCTTCTAAACATCGTTGCTAACTAATTTCGTTAGCACAATGCAATTGCTAAAGAATTAACGAACTTAATTCATCAAAAGCAGTCTGTAGACAGGGTAGCTAATTACCCTGTCTACTTATTTAAGCGCTTTACTTTCAGTGACTAACTTCACACCAACAAACTAAAGCCTTTAAATAAGTATTCTACCTTCATGAGAGCCATCAAATAATGCGCCTGATTTCACTATCTTCATTGAAAGTTACTATTGTTGTTCTAACCGTTAGCCTATTAAGTGCCTGTGGTTTTCACCTGCGTGGTGATTACTCAGTGCCAGAAGAACTTAACAAGATCTCTGTGACCAGTTACGACCAATACAGCACGTTTACACGTATGATGAAAGGTCAACTGCGCATGAACGATGTAGAAATTGTGCCGCCTGCGCAGAATACTCCTAACCTGCACATCATTAGCGAAAGCGTAGGTGAGCGTACTCTGTCTCTTTATCAAAATACTCGTGCAGCAGAAAAAGAACTAACATTCCGCTCTTCTTATCGCGTGACTATTCCTGAGATTGGTTCAAAAACGTTCTCGACTAGCGTTACCCGTAGCTACCTAGATAACCCGTTGACTGCTCTTGCGAAATCGGTTGAGCGCGACATGATCGAAGATGAAATGCGTAAACTGGCAACCAGTCAGATCCTTCGTCAGATGGCTCGCCTTAAAGCGACTATTGCCGCTGGTAACATGAACCTAGAAGAACTAGAGCACGTTCAAGTAAAAGAACTTGAAAAGCAATACAACATCAAGAATGTTGAAATTGACGACGTTGAGACCGTACCAGCTTCAGAAGAACAACCAACACTTAGTGATTCGGCTGAGTAATAGGTTTATTTGATGCGTATTTTTGCTGACCGCTTATCAGAGCAACTGGCTAAACAGTTGAGTAATGTTTACCTAATTTTTGGTAACGAACCGCTACTGTTGCAAGAGAGCCGAGAAGCGATTCAAAAGGCTGCAAAACAGCAAGGCTTTGAAGAGCGTCATCGCTTTGCGATTGATAGCAGTCTCGACTGGAATCAAGTCTACGACTGCACTCAAGCACTGAGCCTATTCTCTAGCCGTCAGATCATCGAGCTTGAGCTGCCAGAGTCAGGCGTCAATGCCGCAATCGCAAAAGAGCTACTCGCAATCTCAGAGCATATCCACAGTGATATCTTGTTGATTTTGGTAGGCACTAAGCTCACTAAAGCTCAAGAAAGCGCTAAGTGGTTTAAGGCACTTTCGAATCAGGGTCACTGGGTCAGCTGCCTAACGCCAGATGTCAGCCGATTACCTCAGTTTGTCCAAGCACGCTGCCGTCAAATCGGTTTAACACCAGATCCTGAAGCTATACAAATGCTGGCGCAATGGCATGAGGGGAATCTATTTGCTCTCACCCAAAGCCTAGAAAAGCTGGCTCTCCAATACCCAGATGGAAAGCTCACATTAGTACGCTTAGAAGAATCGCTGAGTCGACACAACCATTTTACTCCATTCCATTGGAGTGATGCGTTATTGGCAGGCAAAGGAAACCGTGCACAACGAATCCTACGTCAACTAGAAGCCGAAGGTATCGAACCCGTCATTTTATTGCGTAGCATACAACGTGAGCTTGCTCTGCTGTTACAGATGCAGCAACAAATGAAACAAATGCCGATTGGCCAGGTCTTCGAGAAACACCGTATCTGGCAATCTAAAAAGCCTCTTTATAACGCCGCGCTAACAAGAGTTTCGATTTCTCAATTACACTCTTTGTTCGCGTTGCTCACTCAAGCTGAATTGATGACAAAAACTCAATATGAGCAGTCGCCTTGGCCACTAATTCATCAGTTAAGCGTAGAGTTTTGTATCCCTTCAGCTTCAATACCATTTCACGCATAAAAGCGTGGTATATTCTAGGGTCGACAGCCCCTAAAAAGCTAAATTCAGATTAAAGGAACACCCCGTGTTACGTGAAGAACTAAAAGATTTTCTTGCAGACAAAGCCGACGACATGAAAGCAGAATCGATTGTGACTATCGATGTAGAAGGCAAATCAAGCGTTACTGATTACATGATTGTTTGTACTGGTACCTCTAAGCGCCATGTTGCTTCTATTGCACAGCATGTTGCTGATGAAGTACGTAAAGCAGGTATGCAGCCACTAGGCATGGACGGCCAGCAAGAAGGTGAATGGGTTGTTCTAGATATGGGCACAAGCATGCTTCACGTTATGCAAGAAGAACACCGTGAACTGTACCAACTAGAAAAACTTTGGGGCTAAGCTTTGAAGATCCAATTAATCGCAGTTGGCACAAAAATGCCGAAGTGGGTTGAAGAAGGCTTTAAAGAATATAAACGCCGCTTCCCTCATGATATGCCATTAGAGCTCATTGAAATTACTGCGGGAAAGCGCGGTAAAAATGCGGATATTGCACGCATTCTTCAAAAAGAAGGCGAAGCGATGTTGGCCGCGGTTCCAAAAGGCAACCGCATTGTCACGCTTGATATCCCAGGTAAAAAGTGGGACACCCCACAACTGGCAGAGCAATTGGAAAGTTGGAAGTTGGATGGACGCGACGTTTCTATCCTTATCGGCGGGCCTGAAGGATTAGCACCTGCATGTAAAGCGGCTGCAGACCAAAGCTGGTCTCTGTCTGCGCTTACTCTCCCTCACCCATTAGTACGCGTTATCATGGCTGAAAGCTTGTATCGAGCTTGGAGCATCACTGCTAACCACCCTTATCATCGAGAATAAGCGTTAATGTTACGTAAACGTAGCCAAATCCGTGATTACAAAGCAGAAGCACGACTATTTACTAGTCGTGCTTTTGTTGCGTTTGCGGGGATCATAGTCATGATATCGATGTTGGTTGTTAACCTGTACAACATTCAGGTCAATCAATATCAAGACTATAAAACCCGCTCTAACGATAACCGCATCAAGGTCGTTCCAATCGCCCCTAACCGTGGTTTGATTTACGATCGCAACGGTGTACTTCTTGCCGAAAATCGCCCGGTTTTCAACCTAGAAATCACACCGGAAAAAATCAAAGATATGGATGACACGCTCGTCCGTCTACAAGAATTAATCGAAATTCCGCCAGAGCGTATTGAACGATTTGATCGTGATCGTCGCAATTCACGACGCTTCAAGTCAGTACCTATCCTGAATCAGCTTACCGAAGAACAAGTTGCGATCTTCTCTGTAAATCAGCATAAGTTCCCAGGTGTTGAAGTTACAGGTACGCTAAAACGTTTCTACCCTTATGGTGATGTGTTAACTCACGTGATTGGCTACGTATCGCGCATCAATGACCGTGATATGCAGCGCCTAGCACGAGAAGAGAAAGACGCCAATTACCAAGCCACTCGCGACATCGGTAAACTTGGTATTGAGCGCTACTACGAAGACATGCTTCACGGTACCGCGGGCTATCAAGAAGTCGAAGTTAACAGCCGTGGACGAGTGATCCGTACTCTAAAATTTGTACCGTCGGTTCCGGGTAAAGATATCGTGCTCAACTTGGATATCAAGCTACAACTATACGTACATAAGTTACTTGATGGCCGCCGTGGTTCAGCTATCGTTCTCGACCCGAAAGACAATGGCGTGTTAGCAATGGTATCTAGCCCAAGCTACGACCCAAATGCATTCGTACATGGTATTTCGTCTAAAGGTTATAACGCCCTACTTCAAGACAAAGACCGCCCTTTGGTTAACCGTGCAACGCTAGGTATTTATCCTCCAGCATCGACGATCAAGCCATTCATTGCTGTTGCAGCTCTGCAAGAAGGTGTGATTACACCCAACACAACGCGTAATGACCCAGGTTATTGGAAGATCCCTAATTCAAAAACAAGACCATTCCGTGACTGGTTGCGTTGGGGACACGGGGTCGTTGATATCGAGAAAGCGATAGAAGAGTCAGTGGATACTTTCTTTTACCAAATTGCTTATGATCTCGGCATTGATCGCATATCCAAATGGATGATGATGTTCGGCTTTGGTGATTATACTGGCATCGATATTTATGAAGAAAGCAAAGCCAATATGCCAACTCGTGATTGGAAGATGGCCAGACACCGTGTGCCTTGGTACCAAGGTGACACCATCCCAGTTGGTATTGGCCAAGGCTACTGGACTGCAACACCAATGCAGATTGCAAAAGCCACATCAGTTTTGGTCAATGAAGGTGAAGTAACCGCACCTCACCTACTTCGTTCAACCATTGATAACGGTCGTCCATTCGATGAGCAAATCATGTCGGACATTGAAACTTACCCACCGTTAACCGGGGTTAAGAAGAAGTATTGGGATATCGCTCAGGAAGGTATGAGGTTGGCTAATCACGGTAAGAAAGGTACGGCAAGACGTTCATTCCAGAAGATGTCTTACCAAACCGCGGGTAAATCGGGTACCGCGCAGGTATTCGGCTTAAAAGAAGATGAAGAGTACAATGCGGATGAAATCGCAGAGCACTTACGCGATCACGCCCTCTTTACGGGTTACGCGCCTTTTGAAGATCCTGAAGCCGTAGTAACTATCGTTCTAGAGAACGCAGGTGGCGGTTCGTCTAACGGCGGCCCAGTAGTAAGAAGGATTTTAGACCATATTATCCTTGCAGAAGATTATCAAAGTGAGCCAATTAAATAATGAAACTTGATCCTTCAACTGGACGAAATAGAGCCCTATTCGAAAGGCTGCATATCGACCTACCGCTATTGCTTGGCATTCTGGTTTTAATGGGCTTTGCCCTACTGATAATGTACAGCGCAAGCGGACAAAGCCTTGCGATGATGGATCGCCAAGCGATGCGTATGGCTCTGTCTTTAGGTGTGATGATCTTCCTAGCGCAAATCTCACCTCGTACTTATGAAACCTTGGCACCACTACTGTTTGTAGGTGGTGTCATCTTGCTATTAGGCGTGTTGTTCTTTGGTGAAGCCTCTAAAGGTGCACAACGTTGGTTAAACTTCGGCTTTGTTCGCTTCCAACCCTCAGAGCTGTTAAAGCTGGCGGTGCCTTTGATGCTGGCACGATTTATCGGTAAGCGCTCACTTCCGCCCACCTTCCAAACATTAGCGATCTCGCTAGTGATGGTGTTTGTACCGACAATTCTAATCGCAAAGCAACCCGACTTAGGTACATCTATCCTTATCGCCGCATCCGGTATCTTCGTAATATTCCTGGCAGGTATCAGTTGGAAAATCATTGCTAGCGCGGCAATCGCGTTAGGGGCATTTATTCCAATCTTATGGTTCTTCCTGATGCGTGAATATCAAAAAGTACGCGTAAGAACCCTTTTTGATCCTGAATCAGATCCATTAGGTGCGGGTTACCACATAATCCAAAGTAAGATTGCGATAGGCTCGGGTGGTATATCAGGAAAAGGCTGGCTGCAAGGCACTCAATCTCAACTGGAGTTTATTCCAGAGCGTCATACCGATTTCATTTTTGCGGTCATTGCCGAAGAGTGGGGCATGATTGGTATTTTGTTCTTGCTTGCGATCTACCTGTTTATTATTGGACGTGGCTTAGTGCTTGCGAGCCAAGCTCAAACCGCATTCGGTCGAATGATGGGCGGCAGTATTGTCCTGAGCTTCTTCGTTTATATTTTTGTAAACATTGGCATGGTAAGTGGCATTCTACCTGTGGTTGGTGTTCCTCTTCCTCTAGTCAGTTATGGCGGTACTTCAATGGTTACCCTTATGGCTGGTTTTGGTATTTTAATGTCGATCCATACACACAGAAAAGCATTCTCAAAGGCGACCTAATCGATGTCTATTACAACGTTTCCAAAAAAAGCATCCTTGGTTGAAGAGCTGCCAATCAAAAAAATAGTCTCTATCTTAGGGCTAGCGATTTTAATCAATGGTTGTTCTTCAAAGCAGCCAACAGGCCGCTACGATATTGATTCAGATATTGCACCAGACGCACCGATCTCAGTAGAGCATCTCGAGGATGCTCACCCTCAGTATGAACCTTATAGTTTAGGTGGTAACACGGATTACACTTTACGTGGCGAAGACTACAAGATCGTAAAGAAGACCGAAGGGTTTACTGAGAAAGGCAAAGCCTCTTGGTACGGTAAGAAATTTCATGGTCACTTAACGTCTAATGGCGAGATCTACGACATGTATTCGATGTCAGCGGCGCACAAAACATTGCCAATTCCAAGCTACGTAAAAGTGACGAATACCGACAATAACAAAACGACGATTGTGCGTATCAATGACCGCGGTCCATTCCATGAAGGCCGAATCATTGACCTTAGTTATGCAGCAGCTTACAAGCTCGATGTGTTGAGAACCGGCACAGCAAATGTTGAGATTGAAGTCATTACTGTGGCTATGCCAACCGACGCAAATAAAAAGGCAGCTTTACCGCAATTTATTATTCAAGTCGCGACATCTCCACATGAAGATAGAACAGAGAAGTTAGCGAAAGATCTAGCCGAAAAGCTAGAAGTAGCAACGTTCTTGCAGCCAAATGATGACAACTACCGTCTGATGATTGGGCCATTTCATGACTATGCTCTGACTCAAGAGAAATTAGAACAAGTTAAGCTAATGGGTTACCCGTCAGCTTATATAAAAAAACACACCCTAACTCGCTAATTAATCTAACAGTTACTTCTGGTAATCAGCGCTCTGGTGTGACAGAGTGATTCTGTTAATATATGAATAGTTCACCAAATAATTGCATTCAAAATGATTAAATCTAATAAACTTGTTAAATCGATTTTTGCTACTTCTGTTGCTCTTTCTGCAACGATAGCTACATCGTCATTCGCCGCTCCTATTGTTGTTCCTGATGCACCTCAAATCGCCGCTAAAGGTTTTGTTCTGATGGATTACCATTCAGGCAAAGTACTAGCAGAGAAAGAGATGAATACTCAGCTTTCTCCAGCAAGTTTAACCAAGATGATGACGAGCTACGTGATCGGCCAAGAGCTCGATCGTGGCAACATCAACCTAAACGACGATGTTGTAATCAGTGAAAATGCTTGGGCTAAAAACTTCCCAGATTCATCTAAGATGTTTGTTGAAGTTGGCACTACGGTTAAAGTTGAAGAACTGAACCGCGGTATCATCATTCAATCAGGTAACGATGCATGTGTTGCTATGGCTGAACACATCGCTGGCTCTGAAGATGCATTCGTTGACCTAATGAACGCTTGGGCAAGCTCTATCGGCATGAAAGACACGCACTTTGCTAACGTGCACGGTCTAGACAACCCGAACCTATACTCAACGCCTTACGATATGGCGCTACTTGGTCAGGCACTGATTCGCGACGTACCAGACGAGTACCGTATCTACTCACAGAAGAAATTCACATACAACGGCATCACCCAATACAACCGTAACGGTCTGTTATGGGATAAGAGCATGAACGTTGATGGCATCAAAACGGGCCACACAAGCAATGCAGGTTACAGCCTAGTAAGCTCAGCGACAGAAGGCAAAATGCGCCTAGTTGCTGTAGTTATGGGCACCAAGAATGCGAATGCTCGTAAAACAGAAAGCAAAAAACTGCTTAGCTACGGCTTCCGCTTCTTTGAAACAGTGGCACCACACACAGCCGGTGAAACCTTCGTAGAAGAGAAGATCTGGATGGGTAGCAAGGACACAGTTGCACTAGGTGTCGATGAAGATACGTTCGTGACGCTACCTCGTGGTCAAGCTAAGAACCTGAAGGCAAGCTTCGTTCTTGAGAAAGAGCTAGAAGCGCCAATCAGCAAAGGCGATGTGGTTGGTAAACTATTCTACCAAGTAGACGGTGAAGACGTTGCTGAATACCCACTACTAGCACTTGAAGATGTAGACCAAGGCAGCCTATTCAGCCGTCTATGGGACTACCTAGTTCTTCTGTTCAAGGGTTTATTCTAAACAAGCCAAAGGTTTGTTCTAGGTAAAACCTAAGCTTGTTGTATAGCTAACCTAATGAGTAAGTTCATGATTTACTCATTAGCGAACCAAAAGCCGCCATGTGCGGCTTTTGTTGATCTTGAGTTCGGTGATATTTACACGTAATATTCCGCCTTATTACTCGTGTCTGTTGACCGAACACGCTTTTTATCGACATTTCGCCAATTTGCGAGAGTCTAGCCTTTTGGAGCTAATCATGAACATCAATTCTGATGCAAAACTAAAAGACCTCTTAGAGTTCCCTTGTTCATTCACTTACAAAGTAATGGGCCACGCTAAGCCAGAACTGACTGAGCTAGTACTAGAAGTGATCCAGCGTCATGCTCCTGGTGACTACAGCCCAACGCTAAAACCGAGTGCGAAAGGTAACTACCACTCTGTTTCTATCAATATTACTGCGACTTCAATTGAGCAAGTAGAAACTCTTTATAAAGAACTGGGCGAGATCGAAATCGTTCGTATGGTTCTGTAATCTCCGATTACACATGAAAAACAGCGGCTTATTGCCGCTGTTTTTGTTTAAAGCACCCTATCTAGCTCAAATTCATTCAACTTAATTTTCAATAAATACAAAGAAAGTTGAAAAACCTTGCAGTCCGTCTGTAGTTAGAATCATGTTTCGCGTTTATAATGCGTTCACTTTATTAATCCTTGAGGGAGTGCAGCTTTGCAAAATAAGCTAATCGTAAAAAAATTAGGCCGTCAGGATTACGAACCTGTATGGAAAGCCATGCATAAGTTCACAGACGAACGCACGGAAGAAGACGTAGACCAAGTTTGGTTGGTTGAACACAACCCTGTCTTCACTCAAGGACAAGCAGGTAAAGCTGAGCATGTATTAAATGCCGGTGATATCCCTGTAATACAAAGCGATCGCGGTGGCCAAGTGACTTATCACGGCCCAGGCCAATTAGTGGCTTACTTTCTGATTAACATCCGCCGCAAGAAATTCGGAGTGCGTGATTTGGTGACTCATATCGAGAACCTCGTAATCAATACTCTGAAAGCTTACAATATAGATTCAGCTGCCCGACCTGACGCTCCTGGTGTTTATGTCGATGGCAAGAAAATCTGTTCACTCGGATTACGTATTCGACGTGGCTGCTCGTTCCACGGGCTAGCACTCAACGTCGATATGGACCTGTCTCCATTCCTACGTATTAACCCATGTGGTTACCAAGGTATGGAAATGGCGCAGGTAAGCCAACTCGGCGGACCAAGTGAACTAGAAAACGTTGAGCAACAGTTAATACAAGAGCTCGTAGAGCTACTCGGCTATGACCAAGTAGACATTCAAGCCACCAGTTACATTACAGCAGAAGCATAAAATCATGAGCAAACCAATCCAAATGGAAAAAGGCGTTAAATATCGTGACGCTGACAAAATGGCATTAATTCCCGTAAAGAATATGCCTGCTGAACAGAAAGAAGTTCTACGTAAGCCTGAATGGATGAAGATTAAACTTCCTTCAGACAGCCATCGTATTCAAGAAATCAAATCAGCAATGCGTAAAAACAACCTGCACTCAGTTTGTGAAGAAGCGTCTTGCCCTAACCTAGCCGAGTGTTTCAACCACGGTACGGCAACGTTTATGATTCTTGGCGCTATCTGTACTCGTCGCTGCCCGTTCTGTGATGTTGCCCATGGTCGTCCTGTTGCTCCTGAAGCTGAAGAGCCGAAAAAGCTGGCTAAGACGATTAAAGACATGAAACTGAAGTACGTTGTAATCACTTCAGTTGACCGTGATGACTTGCGTGACGGCGGTGCTCAGCACTTTGCTGACTGTAACCGTGAGATTCGCGAACTAAACCCAAATATTCGTATCGAAACACTGGTTCCAGACTTCCGCGGTCGTATGGACGTTGCACTTGATCTAATGAAAGACAACCCGCCAGATGTTTTCAACCACAACCTAGAGACAGCGCCACGTCTATACCGTAAAGCGCGTCCAGGTGCGAACTACAAGTGGTCTCTTGATCTACTAAAGAAATTCAAAGAGCAGCACCCTGATATCCCAACAAAATCAGGTGTGATGATGGGTCTTGGTGAGACAAAAGAAGAGATCGTTCAAGTACTGAAAGACCTTCGTGAACATGGTGTGACTATGCTGACACTAGGCCAATACCTAGCACCAAGCCGTCACCACTTACCAGTAGAACGCTACGTGCCGCCTTCTGAGTTCGATGAGCTGAAAGAGATTGCTCTGGAGCTAGGCTTCACTCACGCAGCGTGTGGTCCGTTTGTACGTTCTTCTTACCATGCAGACTTACAAGCTCAAGGTATGGAAATTAAGTAATCACGATTGCTTAACGAACACTACAAAGGCGCTGAATATTATGTTCAGCGCCTTTTTTCTATCTTGTTCGTGCCGCCATAGCTTTATATTTCGTGCCATTAAGCTTTATATAAAAACAACAAAGCCACTCCTTATTGAAGTGACTTTGTGCTTAATATTTCAAGTTTTGAGGGTTCAGCGTTAACCGAAAGAAGCCCAAATAACCGTTGCGACCAAAATTGGGCACACAAACTTCACATACATTGGCCAAACCTTACCAAACCAACCAAGTTGAAAATCAGGACAACCTTGCTCAAGTTCTTTCACTTTTGAAGCTCTGCTCCATACCCAGCCACCAAACACACAGAACATCAGTGCAGCGACCGGTTGAAGATACTGAGTCGCAATCATTGCTACCATGCCAAACATCGCAGCAAAGTTGTAAACAATCACCACACTAAACAGCGCGATAGCACCACCAATTACCCAGCTTGTTGGCGTTCGTCTGGTATTGAAACGCTCACTCACCAGCGCTACAGGGCCTTCAAGCATCGAAATCGATGAAGTCAGCGCCGCAATCGTTAACAATAAGAAGAAAACAATCGCGAAGATCTGACCAAGCACACCTAAACTATCAAACATCAACGGTAGAACCGTGAATACGAGAGTGTCAGAGCTTAATAGTGAACCGTCTTCCGCATAGATTTGTACGCCCTTTTGCATCGCAACAAACATTGCAGGCATTACCACTAGGCCAGCAATAAAAGCGACAGCAGTATCAACCAGCGTCACGTTCATCGCCATTTTTGGTAGGTTCTCTTTCTTGCTTAAGTAAGAACCGTAAACCAACATAGAGCAGCCACCGATGGTTAGCGAGAAGAAGCCTTGTCCCATTGCCGCTAGAATCAGTTTTCTATCCCACACTTTCTCAAAGTCTGGAACCAAGTAATGTTTCAGTCCTTCCATCGCACCTGCTTGCGTCATGATGTAAACAAACAGTAAGCCAAACAAAATGAACAATGCCGGCATTAAGCGAGTCGACCACTTCTCGATACCTTGCTTAACACCACCCTGAACAATCAAGATAGTCAGCACATAGAATGCGACCGTACCAAATACATTGCGCTCAACACTGAAGCCTTTAAACCAATCAGCAACAGCTTCTAGACCGACAAGATCAGCGACTGCACCAATTAGGAAGCAAATCAACCAACCGCCGACAATACTATAAAAGGCTAATACGGCACTTGGGACACTTAAGCCAATCCAACCGACAAATTCACCGACTTTCTTACCTAACGGGTTTGTCGTCAACGAGCGCATACTATCGACAGGGTTCGCTTGACCATGACGGCCAATCGCCATCTCAACCACCAGCATCGGGAAAGCAACTACTAAAATCATGATTAGGTAAACAAGCAGAAAAGCGCCACCGCCGTTACTGGCAACTTGAGTTGGGAAACCCCAAATATTACCTAAGCCAACAGCTGCACCCGCCGCTGCTAAAATAAAACCCAAACGAGAGCTAAAGTGCTCTCTTGAAGAGGAAGATTGTTGGTCCATATCGCCCGCATTAAAAATCAGTGAACTAGTTGAGAAGTACAGTAATAAAAAGCAATGATAGGCACAACTAATAAATGAACAATTCTCTGATTTTTACAATCAATGCGCTATTTGGAACCACAAAATTAACAAACAACCAGTCTTATCGTTCAATTATAATCAAAAAAGCGAAGTAGTAGGCTTAAGAAGGAAATGGATTGAACTGAGATAAATACTCGCCGTGTGGTTCCATTTATACAAACAAAAAGAGCACCAACCGGTGCTCTTGCTATTCATCACTAGACTCGAATTAAATTGTGAATACTTGGTAATCTTTTAAGTTCGGAATGATTTCATGCAGTTCTTGCTCTTGTTCTGCCATCTCATCGAGTGAATCACAGAACTCATTCGCTTCTTCTTGTACTTGTTGAGAGTGTTCTTTCATTCGCTCTTCAACTTTCAGCTTTAATTCAGCCATGCTGTCAGCCAATTCAGTCAGGTTTAGGCCACCATCTTGTTTCATTTTTTCTGACATCGCATTAAAAGCGCTAGAGATAAATTCTTGGTTAAAGATTTCTTTCGCCTTCTCGAAATCTTCAGACCAGCCATTGGCCATCGAATCAAAGCTTTCTGCTGGTAACACTAACTCGCCATCTTTGTAATAACGAGCTTCCAGTTCTGCAAAGTAGGTTTTCATTGATTCTTTTACATTATCAAATGACTCAGGTGAATCTAAGCTAGCCGCGATATCATCAATCACGTCATTGGCTAACGCTAAGCTATCGTTCGCCATTTGTTTCGCTCGAGGTAAGTACTCACTCATGTTTTCGCGGTATTTCTCAATCGCCGCTTGTTGGTCGGCATCAAGCTCAACCTTCTCACCATGGATATAGAGGTCGTTGTTATCATCAAAAACGGCCGTATCACCATTCACTTGATGGATTTCGACTTTTTGATCATCGATTCGTAGTTCATTTTTCAAATCAACTCGACACTGAGCAGCAAACGTTGGCAGGCTCACAACAGCGATAACCGCTGTTAGTGATGCAATTAATACATTGTTTTTCATAACATCCTCTCATCAATCTGACAGATTACTATACCCTTGGATTATGCTTCTTTGTCAGAGAAACGTTTTATATCTATTAGTCAGTTAGTTAGTCGATAGAGATAACTTCGTAGCAAAACTGTTTATCTGCGACCTTAAACTCAACCTCATCGCCAACTTCTTTACCCATTAGAGCCTGACCAAAAGGTGCATTCGCCGTCACGATGGCAATCTCATTCTCATTCCACGTGACAGAAAGTCCGCCGACTCTCGGCCCCATAAAGAAATGTTTATATTGATCATGCTCGTCAATGACCACAACGTAACTGCTCACCGTAACCTTCTCACTATCACGCAACACTAAGTTACGATAACACTGAATGTCGTCTTCACACTCTTGTACCCTCACCGCTTGACCATGGGCGAGATACGAAGCTTCTAATGCCAATGTATCGTACTTATGTTCAGGCACAGTCTCTTCATCGGTCGCAGCATCAATCGCACGCTGAGTCGCAGATTGTGCGATACGTAATCGGGATTCGAGTTGATCTATGATTATTTGGCGAAGCTCAGACTTATTCATACTATTGGGGTGCTTTTCTATAGGAGCTACAGAATAGAATTAGGTACAATCAGGTGCAAGACATTTGATTCATCAAGCGACGCTATCATGAATAGGCGCCCGCTTTAGCATCAATACGACACTTAATAACTCAGGTAGAACATAAATGATTGAGCAGAAGCTAAAACAAGTATTCGGATTCGACTCACTGCGCAATGGGCAAAAGCAAGTCATTGATAACGTTCTATCTGGTCACTCGACTGCCGCGATATTCCCGACAGGCTCAGGTAAATCGCTTTGCTATCAATTACCAGCATTAGAGTTGCCGCACTTAACCTTGGTGATATCGCCGCTATTAGCCTTGATGAAAGACCAACTTGCTTTCCTGCACAGTAAAAGCATTAGTGCAGCGGCAATCGAGTCAAGCCAAGACAGACAAACCACACAACAGGTTATGCAGTCGGTACGTAACGGTGACACCAAGATCCTCATGATCTCCGTTGAGCGCTTGAAGAACGAACGCTTTCGCCAGTTTATCTCCCAAGTGCCGATCTCACTGCTTGTGGTCGATGAAGCGCACTGTATTTCAGAATGGGGGCACAACTTCAGACCCGATTACCTGAAGCTTCCTCAATACCAAAAGCAGCTCAATATTCCTCAGGTTCTGCTACTGACAGCCACTGCGACCACATCGGTTATCCAAGACATGAAGTCTAAGTTTGATATCGATGAGCAACGCGTTGTGGTGACGGGCTTCTATCGTCAAAACCTCGATCTGTCGATTCAACCTTGTGAACAAACCAGCAAGTTAGAAACCTTGTGCAATGTGGTTAACCAAGCTTCTCTCGCTCCTACTATTGTTTATGTCACTCTTCAACAAACAGCAGAGATGGTAGCTCAGCAACTTCGTAACGCTGGCGTTAATGCGGTGGCTTACCATGCCGGTCTTAAGCCTGAAAATAGAGATGCTATTCAACATCAATTCATGAATGATGAAGTGAGCTGTATCGTGGCAACAATTGCGTTTGGTATGGGGGTGGATAAGTCCAACATTCGTCGAGTCATTCACTTTGACTTACCAAAATCGATAGAGAACTACTCACAAGAGATCGGCAGAGCTGGTCGAGATGGGCAAGCGTCTGAATGTATTTTACTGGCTAACAAACATGGTTTGAGCACACTCGAGAACTTCGTTTTTGGCGATACGCCAGACAACATAGCGATCCAAGCGGTATTAAAAGAGATCTACGAAAATCAAAACATTGGCGCTTCTGGCTCGAATCAATGGGAGATCATGCTTAACCAACTATCACGTGAATCCAACATTCGTCAGTTACCGCTAAAAACACTGCTGGTGTATCTCGAAATTGAAGGCGTGATCGAGCCTAAGTACAGCTACTTCGCAGATTACAAATTTAAGTTCATTCGCCCGAAACAGCAGATCACCGAACAGTTCCAAAATGAACGCCGTCAATTTGTCGAAGCTATTTTCCAATGCTCTCCTCAAGCAAGAGTGTGGTGCCAAGTCGACTTCGATGCGCTTTGGACTCACTTCCAAGCCGATCGCCAGCGTGTGATTGCGGCTATCGACTACTTCAATGAACAAGGTTGGATTGAACTGGAAAGCAAGCAGATCACCGATGTCTACGCGATCCACAATACCTCCGAAGATATGATGCAACTGTCAGAGCGCCTCACTGAGTTATTTAAAGCAAAAGAGCACAGTGAGATAAACCGCCTTAACCAAATGCTGAACTTCTTTGAGGCGGATACTTGCCTGAGCTCACGCCTTGCGAGTTATTTTGCCGATGATAAAGCACCTACAAACTGTGGTCATTGCTCTGTATGTCGAGGAGAAGTGGCCATCTTACCAAACGTTGATGTTGAACCTGTCGATGATGAGACGGTAATGACATGGATACATGAGTTCATTTCTGCTAGCCAACAACTGATTACCGACGAGGCGATTACTCGCTTCTTATGTGGAATCGCAACCCCGCTTTCAACCAAACTCAAAGCCAGTAAAATGGTTGGTTACGGTAAGCTAGAGCAGCAACCATTCAGTGATACCTTAGCCCGAATTAAACAACTTCCTAGGTAAGCTAATTTCCTTGTTTAGAAAAAACCGACTAAGTTATCAAATCTAGTCGGTATTCAAACACCGACACTTTTAACAACATCTCTAAGTCTAACCTCTCAGCCTCTTCCCCTAAAAAAAACTCAACTGACGCATTTGGTCTTTGGGTTGCAGCATTACGCTTAAACCAAGCAGGCGTATTTCTCGCCCCTGTTGTCTTTTCAGTATTTCACTTAGCAGTTCTTTGAAGTGTTCACGATCGAGAGAGGCTTGGATGTGCTCAATCGTGGTTTGTTGAAAGTCGGCGAACTTGAGCTTAATGCCCTGCTTGATGATCGCTTTACTTGGGCTAGCCTTTTCTAAGCGAGTCTCGAGTTCAGGAAATAGCTTGTCTTCGATTACCTGCCAACATTCTGCGTAGGTTGAAATATTTTGGGTAAAGGTGCGCTCTACGCCTACCGATTTTCGCTCGCGCTCGATGATAACTTCTCGATCATCAATGCCATGACTGCGCTTCCAGAGTGATGCACCTTGGCGGCCAAACTTGAGTAGCAGGTCTCGATAATCAGACTCTTTGATATCCTTGCAAGTAAAGAAACCCGCTTGATGCAACTTTTCAATACTCACCTTGCCGACACCGGGAATCTTTTCAAGTGGTAGCTCATCAATCACTGATTGCACGTCCTGTGGAGGGATAACAAACTGACCATTTGGCTTATTCAGATCCGAGGCCACTTTCGCCAAGAATTTAATCGGCGCAATTCCTGCAGAAGCGGTCAGGTTAAGCTCATTCCAGATATCACGGCGAATCGACTCGGCAATCAGAGTGGCCGAACCATGGCACTGCTTAGAATCGGTGACATCAAGGAAAGCTTCATCCAAGGAAAGAGGTTCAATGATTGATGTGTATCGAGAGAAGATTTCACGGATCTTTTTAGATATCTCGACATAGACCGACATTCTTCCCGGCACAACCAATAGATTAGGACAAAGTTGTAGGGCCTTTCCGGTAGGCATTGCAGAGTGAACACCAAACTTGCGGGCTTCATAATTACAGGTGCTCAAAACGCCGCGTTGCTTTTCATGACCACCAACAGCTAACGGGCGATTTCGGTAAGCAGGGTTATCACGCATTTCTACAGCCGCGTAAAAACAATCCATATCAACATGAATTATTTTTCTTACTTTTTCTTCACCCGCGCTACACATCTAGGAATTACTCAACCTTACAACTGTATCTATAAACAGTATAATCCAATTATTATCAGATTTAAAACGATCTCGAGTCCAGCTAAAGAGGTTTCGCTTCAATAGCCATGAGCTCTTCTGATACTATTGTTAACGAGTATTTAGTCTATAAGTAGGGACCGCTTGTGAGTGAAAAAATACTAGTAGTGGAAGATAGCCGAGCATTCCACAACTACCTGTACCAACAGCTTAAAAATAGCGGTTATGAGGTAACAGTTGCTGAATCGATTGCAGAAGCAAAAAACATCTTGGAACAAGAGACGGATTTCTTGTGTGCCGTATTGGATTACTGCTTACCTGACGGGCAAGACGGTGAGATCATAGATCTCGTCTTAGGCTATCAACAGAAAATAATTGTTCTGACCGGGATGTTCGACAATCAACTGCGAGAGCAAGTCCTAGCCAAAGGCGTTATCGATTACATACTTAAAGACAGTATGTCATCAGTAAGCTACCTACTCCCTCTGGTTCAAAGAATTTCGAATAATCGCCACCACAAAGCATTGGTAGTCGATGATTCAGCGGTCGTTCGCCGTTACATAGCTCAACTTCTAGAACACCAATATATCCAAACAATCCAAGCCGAAGATGGCGAACAAGCATTAAAGCTTCTTCATAACGACCCCGATATTACATTCGTTGTTACAGACCATGATATGCCGAAGAAAGACGGTATAGCGATGATCCGTGAGATTCGACGCGATCACGACAGAAACCAGTTGGCTATTCTAGGATTATCGGGCAGTGATGATCGTACTATGACAGCGCGATTCCTTAAAGCCGGTGCCAACGATTTCCTTTACAAGCCTTTTAACCAAGAAGAGTTTTTCTGTCGAATCCATCAACTGCTTGATATGAAAGAAGCGGCCAATGAGCTGTTTCGACATGCCAACGAGGATGCTCTTACTGGCTTATGGAATCGTCGCTACCTGTTCAATCATCCTTGTAAAGGCTGCGATCAACGAAACATCGCGATGATGGATATCGACTTCTTTAAGAAAGTGAATGATACCTTTGGCCACGATGGTGGTGATGCCGTGCTGATCGATGTAGGGAAAATTATCAAAGATCATTTCAAAGACGATGTCGCTGTGCGCTTTGGTGGCGAAGAGTTTTGTATTCAGTCATGCGGTGCATTTGAGAGCTTTGTTGACAACTTAGAGTCCATGAGAGAAGCAATTGAAAGCCACGTTGTTGAGCATGACTCTCAAAAAATCAAGGTAAGTATCAGTATCGGCGTAACCGATTTAGACGCGAAGTTAGATGAACAGATCAAAGCCGCTGATGAGCTTCTTTATACGGCAAAAGAGCAAGGTAGAAACCAACTAGTGTTTGCGCGCAACAGCATGCAAATCGAACAATAGTCATTCGGTTTTGTTTCCATCGTTAATCAGCCAAGGTAAATGACTAAGCCTTAAAACCAAAAAAGCTCAAGACGATAATCTTGAGCTTTTCAATTTAAGGGCATAGATAACTCTACCCCTTATGACTGTCACCAATTAAGCGATACGGTCTTTACTCCAAGCCGCTTCTTTTTGTTGACGCTCAGCCAGCTTCTCTTCGCGGTAAGCTTCACGTGCTTCACGCTTCTTACGCGCGTCACAAGGTTCAGGGCAGTTACATACTTTATCAATACCAACAGCACCCAAACCGCCACAGCTACCTTTCACAACTTTCTTTTGGATAATGTAGCCAATTGACATCGCTGCGATTACTGCAAGAAAAACACCAAATGTAATCAGAAATGTATTCATAATTATCTCGCTTACCTTATTTACCTAAGTATGGCTTAAATGCTTCAGAAGCAATTTCTTTAAAGCCATCTGCTGTTTTTACCACCATGAACACTGGAATGTTATGTTGGTTTGCGACTTCCATTCCTTTTTCCTCACCTAAGACCATAAGGCCAGTAGATAAGCCGTCTGCAGTCATTGAAGACGGGTTTAAAACAGTCACAGAAACCACTTTATGATGAAGGGGCTTTCCTGTTTCTGGGTTGATGATGTGTGAGTAACGAACACCAT
>NZ_AJZD02000041.1 GCF_000272105.2 Vibrio splendidus 12E03 | reverse complement strand
CCGATTATTTGATGATTGGGATAACTTTATGTCATCTTTAATCAATGAGTTCAATAATCATACTAATGATTCCCTAGTTCAAGATATAGTAATCAGAGCGTTAGAAAGAAAGTCAGAAATGCCTAATGGATTTATTTTGGATCATTTGTTAGGTGAGCTAGGTTTGTTCCCATATGTAGATCTAGATAATTCACCAACGAAAGATAAAATTAGACAGAGTTTGTTTACAACACCTCAAGATGATGCAAAGACGTTTCATATTAGGCAGGCAGAAGTATTCCACCGGATCATGAATGGTGAAAACATAGTTCTTAGTGCTCCAACAAGTTTTGGAAAAAGTTTAATCATTGAGGCTTTGATCGCTAGTAATGAATTCAACAATTTAGTGATTGTCGTACCAACTATAGCTTTGATTGATGAGCTTAAGAAAAAATTATTCAAATACAACGCTCAATACAAAGTAGTCACACAAGTTGGTCAGCAACCTAGTGAAAGGAATATCTTTATTTTCACTCAAGAGAGGGTACTGGAGTATAAATCATTACCTTCTATAGATTTTTTCATTATAGATGAGTTTTATAAGTTAGCTCCTACAAGTAAGAGTGATGAGAGGTGTGATAGATTAAATCTTGCCTTCAGAGCACTGTATGGGAAATGCCAACGTTTTTATATGTTGGGTCCTAAAATTAATGGCTTGGTTTCGGGAATTACTGAGGAACTAAGATGTACTTTCCTAAAATTTGACTCATACGCTACGGTAGCAACAAATGAGGTTTTCTATCCATTGGAAACTAAGTCTAAAAAAGATGCGGACATCGATGTTGAAAGAGACGAAAAACTATTCAAAATCTTAAAAGATATAGGGCGAGATGAGCAGACTGTGATCTACTGTAAGTCCCCTAAAAGAGTTAGTTCATTGATGACTAGAATTTTGAATGCAGGGCTCTTGACTTCTGATGATACAAATAGCGATCTATCTGAGTGGCTTTCTGATAGTTTCCACAGCAATTGGTCGCTTGTTGACGGGGTGAAATATGGTATTGCTTTTCATCACGCTCAATTACCAAGAGCTGTCGGGGCATTGATTGTAGATCTTTTTAATGACTCAAAGATTAACATTCTGATTTGTACTTCAACTTTGATTGAGGGTGTTAATACAAATGCGAAAAACATTGTTATTTACGATGATTGTATTACAAGAAAGACAAAGTTAGACATGTTTACTTTTAATAATATTTCAGGGCGTTCTGGACGTATGTTTGAGCATTTCGTTGGGAATGTATTTATTTTTGGAGAAAGACCGCAACTAGAGTTACCTTACATTGATGTTCCGATTATATCCCAAAGTGATAATGCATCCGAATCATTGCTACTTCACTTAGGTGACGAAGTAAAAGTTGAAAATCAAAATAAAGTGCGAAAATTTTACGATCAAGAAGTTCTCCCTGTTCAACTTTTACTTAAACATCAAGGAATTAATCCTAATAAGCTGATTTCGTTTGCTGATGATTTAATTAAAAATTGTGGTGCTTGGAATAGAAAAATGTGTTGGGATAGCATTCACCCAAATGCAGAACAATTACGTCATCTATCCACGGTTATGTTTAAGTACTTCAATGTTTCTGCAATGGGCGGAGGAACCGTTAGGACTGAATTTCAGTTGTACCGAAAGTTAATTGACATAATCAATAAGGTAGACGATAAATCTCTTATTAATCAAGACTTTAATTTTTGGGGAAGAGACAATAAAGATTATACTATTGATGATGCTGTTCAATCAGTATTTAATTTCAAGAAAAACCTTGTGAATTACAATCTTCCAAAGATCATTTGTGCAATCAGTGATATTCAAGAGGTTATTTTTAAAAGGTTTGAATATTCTTATGGAGATTATAAGCCATTTGCAGTTTCGCTTGAAAATTTCTACTTACCTACTGCTATTAATTCACTGGAAGAGTTTGGTATTCCACATCAGGTAGCGAAGAAGGTTGTTGATCGAACTACGTTTTCAGATATCGATAATATTGATTCCGTGATTGGTGAGTTATCTAGATCACGTGAAGATTCATTTTCATATCTTACAGAATTTGAGAAAAATTTTGTAATAAAAGCAATGTCTTATATGTAAGCGAACAATTTTTTACCTGCTCCGAGTCTAATTGCTATGGGCAGGTAATATTTAATTGATGTGTGATCTTTAATTTCATTTATTTAACTTTTTATCGCTATTTTTATTTTTGCTAATAGAAGCAAGATTATAGTATTGAGTGTCATTGTCCACTGATGGACAACAGTGAGGAAACTGTGTCTATTACTCCTATATTAGTTAGTGGTAGCCCTGTTTATCTTAAATGTGTGTTAGCTTATTGGAGGTGAAAATGGCAATACCTGTCGTATTTGGTTCTTATCAATTTCGAACTAAAACAGCTGCAAAAGAATGTATTAGAAAGCGTATCTCAAATTATGACTTCGGAGATAAGTTGAATGATAACGATGAATTGTTTTTTTCCGAACTGTTTACACTCCATGATGAGCACCGAGAGAAAGTCGGGAGTGGGATATCGTTCATCAGTGTAGAAAGAGATTTTCATAACAATAAATCTTTATATATCAATAGAACAGATGGTTCTAAAATTGATATTAGCTGGGTTCATTGCGTACAACCCGCATCTGTAAAAACGGTAGTATCAGTAGCGTTTCGTCGGGCTGTTAAAGAGACTATTACACAGTTTAAATCGAACTGTATTAATGAAAACCTTCGTTGTCCAAAACTAGGGTTTACACTTGATTACAGCGATAGTCATGTAGTTTATGTCCAGCCAACATTTGAGCAGCTACTTTTCGAATTTTTGCAATTAGTTGGCCGAAATATAGAATCGATTGAACTTGTGAACCCTAGGCCTGATGACCGTGATCAACGCGGAATCATCAAGAGTCTCTCATTAACAAGTGCGTGGGTCGATTATCATCTGAAGCATGCTCATTTGGAACTGTGGAGCTCAGAGGCTAATTTAAAGAGGCAAACTAGTAAGTGATATAAGGATTGTTTCCGCTCTCTTCTGTCGAAGATTTTGTTTGATATGTCTTAATAAGGCAGAATAAACAGCTAAATTGGTGTGTATCATTAGTTACTACTTTTAAACGGAAAGCTGAGATTAGCATTAAAATTTTAGATGATCAGGATTAGCATTGGCTTGAATTGAAATTAGCATCAAATACAGGTGTATGATCAGGATTAGCATCACTTAATTGTCAGAATTAAATGAACATACTGATTTTAACGCCATATCGTTAGTTAGTCGATGCTAATTCTGATCTCTTGATGATAGTTTCTGTGCTGATTTTCACTTGTTTATAATTCATTGGAGGGAACCTGCCATAGTTAAGATCGCTATGGGTAGATAAATTGATGTTTATTTTTGGTTATTAACTTGAAAGTATCTAAGATCAGTCAAGAGTTGCATTCATCAATGAATGCATCCTATCTCATTGTATTTAATGAGTTTTGGTTAAGTTTCGTTAAGATCGATCATGGAGTTTTCATTTATATCTAATGGAGTTATGCCGATGTTGTTCATTGGCTATGAACTCAATAAGTGCGAATTTATTTAATATTAACATGAAGCGATCGGTGTTCGAGTAGATTTATGTTGTTGTATTATAAGGTTTTATTCTTGTATTTCTTAACGTAGATAAGTTAATTACATCATTGCAGGGACTGATCTTTAGAATGTTTTTTGTGAACGTTGTTAGCAGCTAGAACATACTAAGTAGAAGGAAGATTTTCCTTAACCTGATTTTCTCAACAACCTCCTTCCTAATTGTATGAATTTTGTCCATCTAAAGTCATCTGATGAAGTTTAGATATCAACCTTTAAAAGATTATGTGTTATTTGTAAATTTACCCCTTTGTTCGCTATTAAACTATTGATTATTAATTGAAACTCTATTCTAAAGGTTGCATTATAGGATGCTGAAGTTGCTTAGAATTACACAGGAAGCGCTATGTTTTTCATCAAATCAAGTAATCGTGGGAGGGCATTATGAGCAGGTATAACACCACTGAGCGTATCGGTATAAATGCAGTAGAAAGTGTTGTCGTAAGAAATCTAGGGTGGATATTTCGAGACCAACCTGTTTGCGACCAAGGCATAGACGCGCATATCGAAATTGTTAATGATGGAAACCCGACTGGAAAGTTGTTGGGTGTGCAGGTTAAGTCAGGAAGTAGCCATTTTAAAGAAACTGCTCAAGGGTATGTGTATTACGGTTCTATGGTTCACCTTGAATATTGGCTTTCGTATTCACTTCCTGTAATTCTTGTCGGTTACTTACCGGAAGATGATAAAGTTATTTGGGCACCAATTACCAAAGATTCGATTGAATACACCCCTAAAAATTGGAAAATCACAATTCCGAAAAATTGTATTCTTACTGAGGAATCAGGTGATTCTCTTAAGTATCTTGTGCAAGGGACATCTGAAGAAATTAAATATAGAAACTTGCTTTTAAATTTAGAGAACATGAAGTTTTTAGATAGAGGCGGGAGATTATTGATCTGTAAAGAAGACTGGATAAATAAAAGTCTAAGCCGAGGTCGGTTTGAGTTGATCAAGCAAGATAGCGACGGCAAAGAAGAAACAATTGTCTCTGATTTTCACTGGTATACGGGAATGTCTGTTGAGCAATTGGTCAATAACATCTACCCTTGGGCAGATGTAGGTATAGATGAAGAGTATTATGATATTAATGCAGATGAATCATTTTATTCCATGTATACAGATAGTTATAAAAACAATCATAAACTCTATCCATACACTGTTGAGTGTGGTGAAGTTGCTTTTTACAGGCTTGAATTATCTTTAAATACGCTTGGTAACTCATTTTTAAAGGTTGCTGAGTATATCGGAGAGTAGATATATAACACACATTAGGAGTGATTCACCACTCTTGGTACTTTTAACTTCGTTTGGTGATTATGGTGTTTAAATTGAACGGTGTGGAAGCGTGATTCATATCTTAATTGAAGCTAAAGTTTAAGGAGACAACCTATTGAAACAGAGTATTTTGTACACGGAAGAGCAAGTGCCAGCGTTTAAGTGTCCCTCATGTATTGTTGGCGACATGGTTCCTATTGGTGACTTGAGTTGTCGGCAGATCGTAGATGCTCGAACAGGAGGGGATGCTCGGGCATTACTTCGTTCTGACTTGATGTGCCAAAACAAAGAATGTGGAAATGTTGGGGTCATAGTCATGTCAGGCGAATCCTATTCTGATGACGAAGGTGGATATGAAATGTTGTTTACTCCGACATACGTAAGCCCAGCACCAAATTTTTTTACGTTAGATCGTAAATACCCATATAAAATACGAGCGCTTCTTGAGCTTGTTTTCTCATTGTTCTGGGTTGAGCAGTCTTCATGTGGAAACAAACTGAGAGTAGCAGTTGAAGAGTTGCTGACACAGTTGGGAGTTGATCAGTATCGAACAAAGAATGATGTTCCTCTTCTAAGTAAAAAAGGTTATCCCAAACCAATCCCTCTCCAAGAACGATTAGATCAATGTAAAAAAGCTGGGAAAGTTCATCGCAAGTGCATTCAAGCATTAGAGGCAATCAAGTGGTTAGGCAATGAATCTAGCCATAGTAGTGACGGTGTTTTTCAACATACTACTTACCAAGCTATCATGGTATTTGGTGCAGTATTAGAACAGGTCTACTTAGGTGTTGAATTGCCGAACGAGCTAGAGTTTTCAGTGAATAATGTCAACTTTTTCTATAACCCTAATGAACAACAAGTACGACCGAAAAAATAAACTTAGCAAACAGTTCAAGAATCATTCACCATACAATGCGGCGTCAGGACTAGTATGAACCTATACAGAACAATCGAAGAATATACGGAAATAAAAGAAGCTCTTGTGACTATGTGCGGTTTATTTCTTTTTGAATTCGATAAAGAGTCAGACTTAGAAGTAAAAGATATAATGTTACGAAACTTCTTGGCTAAATCGCTCATGAGTTTAAAGGGGGTGTTTGTACTTTGGGGAATCAAAAACTATCAGGATTGTTGGGCAATATATCGAGCACAAATGGATAGATTATTCCATCTTGAACATATAGCTAATCGAGATGAGTTCCAATTATTTGACGACTGGTCTATCTATAAACAAGCTCAAGCAAACAACTTAGCCAAAAGTGATAAAAGGTTTTCTTGTGAGCAGACATCGGAAGTATACTCCTTTGATAATTGCTACGCAGATAGGGTCAAATCACTTCTCAAATCACAACCTAAGTGGGTTAGACCTAAAGCAGAAAAAGTAGCAAAGGAAATGGGAATGGATTTTCTCTATAAATTCGGTTACGACCTTGCATCTATGCATGTACATCCAATGTCTAATGACGGTCAGCAGGACTATTTTACTGTTACAGGAATAGAGCCTTCGGTTGAATTTCCAACCCAGATCGCGGTTGTTCATAACTCAATACTTACTACCACAATGATTGCCCAAAACGTATTTAATTATAGCTCTCTTCGCTGGCGTAAGTTACTTTGGGATTTTATAGATCAAATTAGAGATGCAATAAATACGGGTAACAAAGATTATATGATCACGTATTTAAAGATTGCTGAACTGGCAAGGCAGAGTCAGAGGTTAGCTGCTAAGGACATCTAATGGAACGTACTTTTTCTGAGCTGTAGTATATGACTTAACTCAAATAGGTTTGACCCACTGTCTTGTTAGCTATATAGCTAACAAACCTAGGATATTTCATAATATTAACCATATGGCTAACAAAGAGGTTAGTGAACTATGGCTTACAGATATGAAATTGGACTAAAAATTAAGCTCGCACGTAATGATATGAAGTTGACACAGGTACAAGTGTCGGAGCTTACTAGGATTAATAAAACCACAATATCAGAAATTGAAAATGGCCGGTTTACCGGTTCATTCGATATATTTGAAAGGTTGTTAAATGCTGTTGATTTACAGTTTGAGGTTGTAGAAAAAACACATCAACTACCTGACTGGGATGAAGTCGAAGAGCTATTCGCAGAAGACGGTGGTGAATAATTTATACAAGTTAGCAGAGATTGATGTGTCTTCTTCAGACAGGCTACTTTCCAACTTCTCTACGGCTAATCACAGTGAGTTATAAACTAACGGCTCGCTTCTCTTTATTGTTGCCCACTGATGGACTACTGACCAGAAAAATCATTTTTATGAGCATCTGAGTTGGAGATAACTGCTATTCATAGAATTGAGAAAAGTCGTTTTTATGATCACCTAAAATTTGCATCTAGGCCTAGGTTGATCCGAATTAGTTTTAAATCAGACTAGTGTTGAGTGCATATTTCGGAGAATTCCGATCAGT
>NZ_AJZD02000040.1 GCF_000272105.2 Vibrio splendidus 12E03 | reverse complement strand
CCAATGGCGGTGAGGCTAAAAACGCTTGTTTAGCATAGGGATGGATTCGACCATCAAAGTTTCGATTCCCCGACAACACAGCGGTTGAGTACAGGTCACGCTCGATGATCTCTTGTTGGATTTTAGGATCCAACGCCCCACTCATCCCGTTACAGGTAGTGCACGCATAGCCGACGATACCGAAGCCCAATTGTTCAAGTTCAGGAAGCAAACCTGCCGACTCGAGATAGAGTTTGGCAACTTTAGAACCCGGCGCAAATGATGTTTTCACCCACGGCTTACGAACTAATCCAAGCTGATTGGCTTTCTTAGCAACCAATGCCGCGGCGACCACGTTTCTTGGGTTACTGGTGTTAGTACAAGAAGTAATTGCCGCAATAATTACGGCACCATCAGGCATCTGATCATCGCTGTACTGCTTAGCATGCTGCTCTTTCCAAGATGCTTGACTGATGCCTTGTTCAGCCAGCTCTCTGGTTGGCAAACGGCGATGAGGATTTGAAGGCCCCGCAAGGTTACGCTCAACTTTAGACAAATCAAACTCAAGCACACGTTCGTATTGAGCGGAATCTAAGTCATCAGCCCAAAGTCCGGTTTGCTTGGCGTAACGCTCTACCAATTCAACCTGTTCAGGCTCTCGCCCTGTAAGCTTGAGGTATTGAATTGTCTGTTCATCGATATAGAACATACCCGCAGTCGCGCCATATTCTGGAGTCATGTTTGAGATGGTTGCACGGTCACCAATGGTCAGTGCGCGAGCCCCTTCACCGAAGAATTCCAAGTAGCTTGAGACCACTCTCTCATTGCGAAGGAACTCAGTAATCGCAAGCACAATATCCGTTGCGGTTATCCCTTCTTGTCTCTGACCAGTCAGTTTGACGCCGACAATATCAGGCAAACGCATCATTGACGGGCGACCGAGCATCACTGTCTCAGCTTCCAATCCACCGACACCAATGGCGATGACGCCCAGAGCATCAACATGAGGAGTATGACTGTCGGTACCGACACAGGTATCTGGGAACGCGATGCCCTCTTTGGATTGAATCACCGGAGACATTTTCTCCAAGTTAATCTGGTGCATGATCCCGTTACCAGCAGGAATCACACTCACGTTCTTAAACGCGGTTTTACACCATTCAATAAAATGAAAACGGTCTTCGTTTCTGCGCTCTTCAATGGCGCGGTTTTTATCAAAGGCTTCGCTATCAAAGCCTGCGTGTTCCACTGCCAGAGAGTGATCAACAATCAGTTGGGTTTCAACAACGGGGTTCACCTTGGCAGGGTCTCCGCCTTGGTCGGCAATCGCGTCTCTTAATCCAGCCAAATCAACCAAGGCTGTTTGACCAAGAATGTCATGACACACCACGCGCGCAGGATACCAAGGAAAATCTAAGTCGCTCTTACGTTCAATGATCTGTTTTAAGCTGTCTTCAAGGGTTTCAGGATCACAACGCCTTACCAATTGTTCCGCCAACACTCGCGACGTATAAGGCAAAGTTTTGTAAGCTCCCGGGGATATCGATTCTATCGCTTCACAAGCGTCGAAATACTCTAAATGAGTACCGGGTAAAGGCTTACGGTACTCATTTCGTTCAAGGTTCTGGGTCCGTTCAAGTTTCACATCAGACATACATCCACCATTATCTGTTAAATTCTGTTCGTTGATTCCCAAGGCCTTATCATATGAAGATAAAAGTCACCTCGAGATATAAGTCGGCTCGATATAGAGGACTAACGTAAATGGATTGGCAGCCAGTCTTGATGCTCTGGCCCGGTGTAGTCAGCACTTGGACGAATGATGCGATTATTTTCTCTTTGCTCAAATACGTGTGCAGTCCAACCTGTAAGACGGCTCATTACGAAGATCGGAGTAAATAGTTTGGTTGGGATGTCCATGAAGTGATAGGCAGAGGCGTGGAAAAAGTCCGCATTACAAAACAGTCCTTTCTCGCGCTTCATTACCGCTTCAACACGCTCAGAAACGGCGTAAAGCTGTTCATCTCCCACCTCTTGAGCTAGCTCTTTTGACCAGCGCTTGATTAGCGCGTTGCGTGGGTCGCTTTCACGATAAATGGCATGACCGAAGCCCATGATTTTGTCTTTGTTAGCAAGCATCTGCATGATGTTAGTTTCTGCTTCATCAGCGGTTTTCCAATCTTGGATCATTTCCATTGCCGCTTCATTCGCGCCACCATGCAGCGGGCCTCTTAGTGTGCCAATTGCTGCTGTAACGCACGAATGAATATCCGACAGCGTTGATGCACAGACACGGGCAGCAAAAGTAGAGGCGTTGAACTCATGCTCTGCGTAAAGCGTTAGCGAACAGTGCATTACCTTCTTATGCAGTTCACTCGGTGCTTTGTCCGTTAGCATCTTCAAGAAGTAGCCACCCAGGCATGCTTCGCTTTGATCTTCAGTATTAATGCGCACGCCATCATGGCTAAAGCGGTACCAATAACAAATAATCGCAGGGAAAAGCGCTAGCATTCGTTCGGTCGCAGGCAATTGCTCTGAAAAATCAGACTCTTGCTCTAGATTACCTAGCATCGAACAACCCGTTCTCATCACATCCATTGGATGAGCGTCTGCAGGGATAAGCTCCAACGCTGCTTTCAAAGGTTGAGGCAAGCCGCGCAAACCAACCAACAATGTTTTATAATCGTCTAGCTCTTTTTCATTGGGTAAATGGCCTCTTAGTAGCAGATGCGCCACTTCTTCAAACTGAGCGTGGTTAGCAAGGTCGGTAATGTCATAGCCACGGTAAGTTAAACCCGTTCCTGATTTTCCTACCGTACATAGCGCAGTCGACCCTGCACTTTGACCACGTAGACCAGCACCACCGATTGCCGGTGCGCTGGCTGGTTTGTTTGCTGTTTTTTCACTTTGTTGTTCTACTTTTGAAGCATTTTCGACAGCTGCTTTATCACTCAAAGATACAGACATGGTGAACTCCTTTTCTGTGTTAGCCGCCTGCACTCTTTGGTGCTGCCTATTTATATGTCCGATGATCTTTATCATCGGTACTGGATTTGGCGACTAGCCATTTCACGTTATTGGATTAAGTTGATTTTTGACTAATTGAAACTGGTTTTACCCTTCGCTTGAAAACAACTGATCCAGCTTGTTCTCGTAGTCGTGGTAATTCAGGTGTTCGTAAAGCTCTTTACGGGTTTGCATTGAATCCAATAGCGCTTCTTGATTGCCTTCAACTAACAAGTGTTTGTAAACATTCTCCGCGGCTTTGTTCATCGCACGGAACGCACTCAATGGGTAAAGCACCATGTCGACACTTGATTGGGCTAACTCGCTACAGTTGTAGAGTGGTGTTTGGCCAAACTCAGTGATGTTGGCCAAGATAGGCACGTGCTTACCTGTTGCTGATTTAAGCGCCGCCGAGAACTTCACATATTGATCGAGTTGATTCATCGCTTCAGGGAAAATCATGTCTGCGCCCGCTTCAACACAAGCTATCGCTCGCTCAATCGCGCTATCAATGCCTTCAACCGCCAATGCATCGGTACGCGCCATAATTACGAAACTGTCATCGCTTCTCGCATCGGTTGCCGCTTTGACTCTATCGACCATCTCTTGTTGGCTCACAATCGCTTTATTTGGTCGATGACCACAGCGTTTCTGAGCCACTTGGTCTTCCATGTGAATTGCAGCTGCGCCTGCCTTCTCCATGGCGCGAATCGTACGTGCAATATTGAATGCGCCACCAAATCCTGTATCAATATCCACCAGCAAAGGCAGATCACACGCGTTGGTAATACGTTCAACATCCACTAGCACATCGTTCAATGTGGTGATACCTAAATCAGGCAAACCATAAGACGCATTGGCGATGCCTCCACCCGACAAATAGATCGCCTGATGCCCCAAGTTCTTTGCCATCATCGCGCAATACGGATTCACCGTACCAACGATCTGCAATGGGTCGTTGTCTTGCACAGCTTGTCGGAACTTTGCTCCTGCTGATAACTTCATAATGACGCTCCCTGTTAATTGTTTATTTCTAGCTAACCTTTAAGACTTACGGCTTTTGGTTATCGCCAGCTCTGACCCGCTGACAGATACCAGTCGCCAGTTAATCAAGATCTTTGGATTGGATTTGTTGTTCTATAAGCAGTCGACTTCCCGATATGTGTCTTCGCATAAGCATTTCTGCTAGCTCTTCATCACGGTTACGGATCGCTTGTAGAATGTATTTGTGTTCATCTAGCGCCTCTTTTGGACGAGACTGCGCCCTAGGTGATTGATAGCGATACATGCGTAATAAGTGATAAAGCTCATCACACAACAACGAAATGAGTTTGCTGTTGCGACTCGCTTTGATAATGCGGTAATGGAAATCAAAATCCCCATGTTGATGAAAGTAAGAAGACCCTTCGACTTCATCGATGTGCTTTGAGTGTGTCGACAATAACCCTTCAAGCCCGACAAGCTCTTCTTGTGTGATATGTCTCGCTGCGAGTCGAGCCGCCATGCCTTCCAAAGCCTCTCGCACCGCGTAAAGCTCTAGCAGTTTTTCTGCCGAAAAAGTAATAACTCGTGCGCCAACATGAGGAATTCGTTCAATAAGCCCTAGCCCCTCCACACGCATTATCGCTTCACGTAATGGACCTCGACTTACCTCAAAGCGTTTAGCCAGTTCAGGTTCCGAAATCTTACTGCCCGGTAGTAACTCACCGCTAACAATCGCCTCAACGAGATACTCAGTGAGATTTTCTGATTTAGTGTTCTCTTTATCGCTCACACGTGTTTTCATGTTTGCATTTAAGCTGAGATCTTTTATTGCAGTATTCATATTCACGCTGCTCACTTCTGATTGCTGAACCTTAATTGTCAACAATTCCATAACATGAACATAAAATACACGATTAAATTGTCGACAATCAAGAAAATTGTCGACAATTTAGACTAAGGTAGTATTTTTATAGGCGATGAAAACTTACTAAAAATGGCAATAAAAACAACCTAACCACCTGTTACTTAATAACTTATAAAGAAAAACAGCGACTAAATTCTTACCTACTCCAAAATCACTCGAAACCAATGTGTCGACAACTTATAGCCGCACTTGTCAAACGGCAGACCCTTTGTGCCTATCGATATGCTTACCGATAAACAGCTACAAAAAAGGCGCACTCATGTGCGCCTTTCATTCATCGAACTCGTTCTAACAAGCCCCCTATTCTCAAGTAATCTGACGAGTGAATTCTAGGTATTTATTGATATCGACAAAATCAATCTGTTCCGGTTTGAGATACTCTTCTGCATAACGAACATGCGTACCACTGGTTAAGAACAATCTAAACAGTTCGATATCGAGATGCTCGTCCAATGCCATTTTATACATGATATCGACAGCAACACTGATTGGCTTCGCCTTCTTATAAGGCCTATCCGCAGCGGTTAACGCCTCAAAAATATCAGAGATCACCAGAATACGTTCTGGGATTGAGAGGTCATCACCAGTCAGCTTCCTTGGATACCCTGTACCTTTAAGTGTTTCATGGTGAGTCGACGCATAACGAGGAACACGGCTTAGCTCTTTCGGGAATGGCAGGTTTTCAAGCATCTTGATGGTACCAAGCATATGCTCATTTATCTTGAATCGGTCTTCAGCAGTTAACGTACCACGTGCAATGCTCAGATTGTAGACTTCGCCTAGGTTGTATAAGTGCTCCGGCACATCCATTTTGATTTGATGTTTCGGGTCAAACTCTAACGGCCTATCTCTTTTCACTATATGTTCAGGCTTATCACTTAACAGCAGCTCTGTCGCTGGCAAACTTGAACTCGATTCTCGATTCAAGGCTTCTATCGGTGATAGACCAAGTTGATCATCAAAGTTACGCATCCAAGTCGTCTCAGCTATCGAACGAATGCGAGCAACTTTGTCGTCACTCATGAACTCACCACCAACGTTTGATATCGCGATAAAGGCAAAGTCATCTTGTAGCTGCTGTTTCGTTGCCGCAAGCTCATCGGCTATCAGTTGCGTTGATAGAGTACCTTCAAGTTGTTTTCTCAAAGCAGTGATTTCCGCATCACGCCAAAGTACTTCAAAACGAGTTCTCACCTCGTGGATTCGGTTGTAGTTCGCTTCTAGCTTCGTACCTTTATCGACGATGTGTTCCGGTGTCGTGATCTTGCCACAATCATGAAGCCAAGCCGCAATTCTAAACTCACGGCGTTCGTCATCATTTTTAAACTCAAAGTCTCTGAAGTGCTCAGATTGTGATTGTTCAGCCGCGTCAGCCAACATCAAGCCGAGTTCTGGGACACGATTACAATGCCCTGCCGTATAAGCGGACTTATCATCGATCGCTTGAGCGATGAGCTTGATAAACGACTCAACAAACGCCTCTTGCATCTGTTCATGTCGTTTAATCTCCATAGCCATATCTTTTACGGCAACAGATAATTCCCACACTTCTTTGATTCGAGTATCAAGAATTGTCACGTTGTCATAATCACGCAGCTTAACCTTATGAGTCTCTTCCTCTAATTGGCGAATTGGATGCACTATCGGCGCACCAAAAGCCCAAGCAATAGGCAACGTCAAACTCATCAGTAACACCGTTACACCAACAGAGGTTGCTAGACGTTTATTGACTGTACTGAAGACTTCAGATTCGGGAATCAATACCGCAAAATACTCAGAGTAGTGTTCGCCCGTGTCTATTTTCTTTAAATAGAGATGTTTGCTCTCGCCATTCAACTCTACCCTTACCATACTGCCTTCAACCGTTGCTTCCTTAGTCAAATCATAAAGTTCAGTATAAGGAACCGTCGTATTCGTATTAAAGCCGGTATCATGCAGCCACTTTTTCGCTAAGGCATCAAGTTGTTCACCACTTAACTTGCTGATAGCTTGATCAATGATTGGAAGCAATTGTTGATGCTTGCTCTGCAGCACCAAATGAAATTGGTTTGAGTAGTTCTGTTTTAGATCTTCTAGAGTCCCATTGACAACAAGGCCTGGCTGGAAAAACCTATCTAATGCAAACGAGAGTACGGGTTCTGCTTCTAAGAAAGCAAAGTTCTCTTCGCTTTCAATTGAATTAAATGCAGACTCTAGGTTTTCAAATTCAACTAAATCAATGTTCGGAAAATCCTCCCTCAACTTAGGAATAATTGACCACCCAGATAAAATGGCCACTTTTTTACCCTCAAGCTCGGCATAATTAGTGACAACCTTCGCGCCGACCCTTGTCACGATAGAAAATGGCAATTCATAAATTGGAGTCGTGTATAGGCCATTTATGCCATTATTTGTATAATTTTGAACCGATTGCAGGCCATCAATACTTCCTTCTTGAAACTTACTGACAAGCTCGCCCCAAGAGAAACCATTAACAAATTCAAACCTGATCCCTGTCATCTCACCAATCATTTTAAGAAGGTCTATCGCATAGCCGTTTGGTTTTCCCGCCACTGAAAAGTCCATCGGCCCCCAATCATTTTGATTAGACACTAACAGCGGAGGGGTATCGTTAACCAAGGCTTGCTGCTCAGACGATAGCATCAATGTTGATACATCAAACTCCGATTCCTGATTGTTAACCTTGAGGTTAGACGCAATAATATTACCCGATTTCGAATATAAGAAAGACTCAACCATACTGTCTTCTGCTAAGCCAAGCGCCGTACTTGATAGTTTGCTAGCCAAAGAAGACAACACAATATCAATACCAATCACATGTTGAACTTCAGATTCTATTTTTGAATCAAACGCTAAAGAATAAGTTTGCCCGGTAATTTGTAAATGCTGGAAAAGATATGGCTGAGTTTTTTCGACCGACTGAACATTAGCAGAAACATACCAAGGCCTAGTAGTTGGAAGGTAGTTGCTCTGCTCCGTAGTTGAGTTTCTTAGCGCAAACTCTTGGTCAAAATATTTCGTCGTACGGACGCGCTCCTCCCCTATATTATGAATCTCAACCACAACCCAACGGTCCGTTTGTTGTGCACCGATTTTTTCTCTAACGACAGGGGCAGATTCTAGATTAATAATTTGGAAGAAGTTTTCATTAGACGAGCCAATGTAAATACTATAAAAGAGAGGGTTATCTTTAATTGCTTCTGAAAGAATAGTACGCGACTCTTCTTTCGATATTTTGTTATTGATAGAACGTTTCACTGAAGAAAGTAAACGCGCGGTATTGGCTGCGTCAGAATCAACCGCGCCGATATAGTTACTCAGCTCTTGGGACACCATCGTCAACTTTGATAGGGTATTCTCAGTCGCCATTTTTTTACTGAAGTAATATTGCAGTGAAACCGCAACAACAGCGGTAAGAAATGTCGCGAGTAAAAACATTCCTCCAACAGTAAATCGTAACGAAATTTTTTTGTCTGTCATTATTCGATCCTTGAATAACCACTAGCTCAGAAATGTAACGTGCCAGCTATAATCATATTATTACAGTAGCAGTGCACACCTAGCAACATATTATTCTATATATTAAAGAGCGCCTCTCCATATCACTCTTTGTGTCGCAATAAGTACCCTCTCTAATGATACACAGCAGTATAAAGCGACCAGCAGTCAAAAAAATTGTTCACATAAACTCAAGAAAAACCTAGTTATTATTGCTGGAAGAGTCCTATAGCCACGTCACCGTGAACTTTATGAACAATATTAATCCAATGTTCTTTATTCTCAATATCGCCGCATTACAGACATTTCATTAACACACCGTTAACTTTAACTTCATCTGCTAAGCAATATCCTACTCATCTGTTTAGTAGCTGGAAATAAAACATAAGTTTCTCTCGATTGAAGAGATCCCCTACATAAGGAACGTGAACCATGTTCAAGGCACTGAAACCTACTCTTGCGGCTTCTATTATCGCAGCTACCTTTTCTTTCAACACTTTTGCTGCTGACGTAGAAAAAATCCACTTCCTAATCCCTGGCGGCGCTGGTGGCGGTTGGGATATGACAGCTCGTGGTACGGGTGATGTATTGGTGAAATCAGACATCGTAGAAAATGTCTCTTTCCAAAACCTCTCTGGTGGCGGTGGTGGTAAAGCGATTGCTCACCTAATCGAAACGGCTCAACGCCAAGAAGACACGCTAATGGTGAACTCAACGCCTATCGTTGTTCGCTCACTAACGGGTATCTTCCCACAATCTTTCCGTGACCTAACTCCGGTAGCAGCAACCATTGCCGATTACGGTGCAATCGTCGCGTCTGCGGATTCTAAGTACAACACTTGGGAAGATGTAGTTAAAGAATTCGAAACCAACCCACGTAAAGTGAAAATTGCTGGCGGTTCAGCTCGTGGCAGCATGGACCACCTTGTGGTTGCTGCAGCATTCAAAGGCGAAGGTTTTGATGCGAAGAAAGTTCGTTACATTGCCTACGATGCTGGTGGTAAAGCGATGGCGGCATTGCTTTCTGGCGAAACACAGCTGCTTTCAACGGGCCTTGGTGAAGTACTAGAGATGTCTAAATCTGGTCAAGTAAAAGTGCTTGCTGTGACGGCTCCAAAGCGTCTTGACGCTGCGCCTAACATCCCAACACTGACTGAATACGGCAACGAGACAGTATTTGCTAACTGGCGTGGTTTCTTCGCGGCACCGGGTACAAGTCAAGCGAAAATCGACGAGTGGAACGAAGCTCTTGGCAAAATGTACAAAACCGATGAGTGGCAAGTGGTTCGTGACCGTAACGGTTGGATCGACAACTACAAAGCTGACAAAGATTTTTACGCCTTCCTAGAAGACCAAGAAAAACAGATGGGCGACCTAATGCGTGAGCTTGGTTTCTTGAAATAACCAACAATCATAGAGGGTCTTTGTGCCCTCTTACTCTTTCCTGTTTCGCCGTACATGAGTTAACTAAAACTCCTTTGTTTATTCGTAGCGTATTGCTAAAGCTTGCTGATTCGTTGTAGATGCAAGTGGCTTACTTTATCCAAGCCATGTCATTCGCTCACCTTTAGTTAGTGATCCCAGACATTCTTCATTAACTCGCTCATGTACGGCTTTTTTACTTTTTACACCACCCCAAATGGAGTTGGACATGTCGGACTTACCAACCAAATTTCTGAGTAAGGAATCTTTGCTTTCGAAGGATCGCATCGGAGCCATGATCTTTATGCTGGCGTGCTTGTGCTATGGCTACCAAACCACGCTGATCCCTTTGTTTCCCGGCGACGAGTACGAACCCTTCACAGCAAGAACCTTACCTACCCTGTTGACGTTTATCGGCATTGGCCTTTCGTTGATCCTGCTGATAACAGGACAACCGGATAAGAAAGTCATATGCGACACAACGCCGCTGAACTGGAAACTGCTGATTGGCTTCTTGGTGTTAATGGCGCTGTACGGTATTGGGCTGACTTATCTTGGCTTTGTTCTAGCAACCAGCTTCTTCTTACTTGCAGGCTTTTACCTACTGGGTGAGCGTCGTAAAGCTGTTTTATTTGGCGCGTCGTTTCCTTTCGTTATCGCGTTCTTTCTTCTTTTAACTCAAGGCTTAGATATCTACCTAGAGCCTGGTTTAATCTTCACTCTTTGGTAGGGACAACATTATGTTAGACGGAATTTTACAAGGACTTTCGACCGCCGTGATGCCAATGAACATCATGATGGTCATCGTGGGCTGTTTCGTTGGTACCTTCATCGGTATGCTTCCAGGATTAGGTCCAATTTCAGCCATTGCTCTGATGATCCCTATCACTTATGGCCTAGACCCTTCTTCAGGCTTAATCTTGATGGCTGGTGTGTACTACGGCGCTGTATTTGGTGGCTCAACGTCATCAATCTTAATCAATGCTCCGGGTTGTTCTTCAACGGTAGTAACCGCGTTTGACGGCTACCCGATGGCTCAAAAAGGTCAAGCAGGTAAAGCACTTGCACTCGCGGCTTACTCTTCTTTTACTGGCGGCACACTTTCAGCAATTATGCTTTTGATTGCAGCGCCGGCTCTAGCGAGCGTATCACTGAGCTTCCAGTCTTCTGACTACTTTGCACTGATGCTACTAGGTTTATCCGCTGTAGCGGCGTTTGCAGGCCCAGGACAGGTTATCAAGGCGTGGATGATGACTATCTTAGGCTTAATGCTTTCAACCGTCGGTATCGACAAAGGCGTTGGTGTTGAACGTTTCACATTCGGCCTAACAGATCTAATGGATGGCTTCAGCTTCCTATTGCTGGCTATGGCGACGTTCGCACTGGGTGAAACCTTAATGGGTATTCTTAAGCCTGAGCAAGACAACAGCGCTGAAGAAAGCCAAAAGATGTCTGATATCGGCAGCATGAAGGTCACCAAAGAAGAGTTCAAAGAAGTCGCGCCGGTGTCGATTCGCTCCTCTATTCTCGGTTTTTTTACTGGTGTTCTACCGGGCGCAGGTGCCACTATTGCGGCATTCCTAAGTTACGGTATGGAGCGTAGCCTAGCGCCAAAAGACAAACAGAAAGAGTTCGGCAAAGGCAGCATTCGTGGTCTTGTTGCTCCAGAATCGGCAAACAACGCAGCATCAAGTGGTTCATTCGTTCCGTTACTAACGCTGGGTATTCCGGGCTCTGGTACAACGGCTATCATGCTGGGTGCATTAATCGCTTACGGTATTCAACCGGGCCCGCGCCTGTTCGTTGAACACCCAGATGTATTCTGGTCGGTGATTATCTCTATGTACTTTGGCAACATCGTACTGGTTATCTTGAACCTGCCTTTGATCCCATACATTTCTAAGCTGTTAGCGGTACCAAGAACGGTTCTACTGCCAATGATCATCTTCTTCTCAATCACAGGTGTGTACTTGGTGTCTTTCAACACGATGGACATATTTGTGATGCTGCTGGTTGCGATGGCAGCAATAGCACTAAGGCTAGCCAGCTTCCCATTGGCACCACTGCTGTTAGGCTTCATCTTGGGCGGTTTGATGGAAGAGAACTTGAGACGCGCATTAATGATCAGCGATGGTGAACTCAGCTTCCTATGGGAACGCCCAATTACCATGACCTTCACAATTCTGGCGGTATTAGTTCTGTCTAGCCCGATTCTAGTTAAGCTATTCAAGAGCTTTAGAGCAAAGCCAATAGAAGTGTAATACTCTGCTAAATCAACTAAACCTCAACAAAAGGAGCTATTGGCTCCTTTTTTCATTTAGAGCCTCTATTCGAACCAACGATTAAAGATGGTAGCAAACTCACAAACCTATCTTTACAACACACATGGCGCTGATATTCATAACAAATTCAAGTAAGGTAACCAATTAGTTAACGTATTGGATTCTAAAACTATGGATTGGTTGATTCTATTCTTATCAGGCGTGATTGGCGGTGTGCTTAACTCCATTGCGGGTGGCGGCAGCTTTATCACCTTCCCTGCTCTATTGTTTGCTGGCGTTCCACCAATAGCAGCCAACGCGACTAATACCTTTGCTTCGTGTGCTGGATACATTAGCGGAGCCTACGCTCTGCGCCACGAAATTCAATCTGGTACTAAGCAACTAAAGTTGACCATTGCTCTATGTGTAATTGGCGGTGGTATCGGGGCCGTCTTGCTACTTCACACACCAGAAGCTCTGTTCACTCAATCCGTTCCTTGGCTACTGCTGTTTGCGGCTCTGCTATTCACGTTTGGCGGCACGCTTAATAAATGGCTTAAGCAAGCTACAGCCAAGCATAAGCACGCCACCAGCGCAGGCGCATTCTTTTCCGCTTTATTGCTTTTGATTGTCTGTATCTACGGTGGGTATTTTAATGCAGGTTTGGGCATTGTGACATTGAGCTATTTGGCGCTTGCTGGTTACACCAACATCAACGTGATGAATGGCATCAAACTGCTCGTGTCCGCATGTGCTTCCCTCGCTGCGATCGTGTTTTTTATCGTCAATGGTTCGATTGATTGGCCGTCTGGCATGGCTGTATTATTGGGTACATTGGTTGGTGGTTATTATTCAGCAAAAATCTCTCGCCGCATCCCTCAACAGTATGTTCGTAACACAGTGATCATCGCGAGCTTTTTGATCACCGCTTACTTTTTCTATACCAACTAGGTTTCATGCTGAGTAGGTTCTATACCAGCTAGGTTTATGCTAACTCGGTTTTAAGCTAACTAGACGTTCGGTTCAATAAGGCTTGCAACTGGAAAGATAAAGCAAAGAGACTACACCCTTCTCATACCTATTTCGCTATTTTATTACTTGTAAAATAGCCAGGCCAAAATGTGTGAGGCGAGTCCTTCAATTAGCAAATTTGATAACAATTTAGACGGTTTTTTAGCCTTTATTTTGCCTAAGGTGGGATAATTCTCCTGTCGAAAGTGAGACTTCATTAGGAGGCGTTATGAACACTAAACTCGGTCATGTCATGTCATCAAGTCGACTCATTTGCTTTGTCGCTTTTCTTGCTGCCACATTCGCGTGGATCCTAAAAATGCCCGCTCTGTTTTCTGTGTCAGCGCTATTCTTACTGGTCAGTGCGATCGTTTATGTCACCGATCTTTGGAAGAATCAAAGAAAGAACCGCGAAGCTTAGTCATTTACGGTTTAAATCGAACGAATTAAAAAAGGAGCTCATAGGCTCCTTTTGTGTTTTTCGCTTATCTAATTAGGTGTACTAATCGCCGACGCCTTATTTAACGACGCCTTCTTATTAACGACGGAAGTTACGACCATTACCGCCACGGCGCTCTTTAAATGCAGACGCAGCTTTAGCTTGAGAAGCGTGGATAGACTCAACCGTAAGTTCCATTGGCTCACGAGGTTCTAAACCGTGACGGAATGTACGTGAACGCGGCGGCATCTGGTATTCGATGTCAGATGCTTTAGGCATGCGCTTGAAACGGTAAAGGTAGAAGTTTTCAACCTTTTCACGAGCCCATTCGGTTTTCTTCAGGTATTTAACTGCGCTTGCCACTGTAGGCTTAGTGTTAAAGCAGTTCATACGCATTGCCGCATCTAAAATTTCCCAACCATAGTGATCCACTAATTCAGTAATCATGGTTTCAAGCTTTAAGCCGTGTAGCGGGTTATTTTGTTGCAGTTCGATTCTTTCTTCTTCAGTCATAACATTACCTTTTTCAAGGCAACTAAAGGCCTTGAATTTACTCTAGAACACAGTCATCACTGACCACTTCTAGCTCAATCACTTGGGCATTACATCCATTGCCCTTATTTATGCCTTTATGATGGCATAAAGCATGCTTGTGATCCTATTTATCTTTGAATTTAATTTCGAATTGGTCACTTAACGTCCGGAATATCATTACCAACACCCTGCCAGTTCAACTACGCATACGCTATCAAGTTCAATCTGAGTATAAGCAAATAGCCGGAGTTCGAGTTAACAAAAATGATAGTAATACTTCGAAGTAACTGATTAAAACAGTGAACCAACAAAAAAGGATGCCACTGAGGCATCCTTTTGTTTCCTAGTTTATAGCTGAAAGAACGAACGTGTTCTTAACTGATTCTAACTAACGATTATACGTCGTAAGTTGTAGAAGCAGTGTCGCCGCCTGTACCAGTCCAGTTTGTGTGGAAGAATTCACCACGTGGACGGTCAGTACGCTCGTAAGTGTGAGCTCCGAAGTAGTCACGTTGAGCTTGAAGCAGGTTAGCTGGTAGACGTGCTGTTGTGTAACCGTCTAGGAAAGATAACGCAGAAATCGTACATGGCATTGGGATACCAGACTCTAGAGATTTCGCTGCTACTTTACGCCATGCTACTAGGCTACCTTGTAGGATGTTTTTGAAGTACTCGTCAGAACCTAGGAACGCGATGTCTGGGTTTGCTTCGTACGCATCACGGATGTTGCCTAAGAATGCAGAACGGATGATACAACCACCACGCCACATTAGTGCTACGTTACCGTAGTTTAGGTCCCAGCCGTTTTCGTTCGACGCTTCACGCATTAGCATGAAACCTTGAGCGTAAGAGATGATCTTAGAAGCCAGTAGAGCTTGACGTAGTGCATCAACCCACTCTTGCTTGTCGCCTTCAACTGGAGTGATTGTTTTCTCAAACAAAGCTTCAGCTTCAACACGTTGGTCTTTAAGAGCAGACAGGCAACGAGAGAATACAGACTCAGAGATTAGAGTTAGCGGGATACCTAGGTCTAGCGCGTTGATACCAGTCCACTTACCCGTACCTTTTTGGCCTGCAGTGTCTAGGATCTTCTCAACTAGCGCTTCACCGTCTTCATCTTTGTAGCCAAGGATGTCAGCAGTGATTTCAACTAGGTAGCTGTCTAGCTCAGTCTTGTTCCAGTCAGCGAATACTGCTTGCATCTCGTCAGCAGACATACCTAGGCCATCTTTCATGAACTGGTATGCTTCAGTGATAAGCTGCATGTCACCGTATTCGATGCCGTTGTGTACCATCTTAACGAAGTGACCAGCACCGTCGTTACCAACCCAGTCACAACAAGGCTCACCAGCGTCAGTTTTTGCAGAGATACCTTGGAAGATTGGCTTAACCGCTTCCCAAGCTTCAGCTGCGCCGCCTGGCATGATTGAAGGACCGAAACGAGCACCTTCTTCACCACCAGATACACCAGTACCGATGAAGTGGATGCCTTTCTCACGACAATGCGCTACACGACGGTTAGTGTCTGGGTAGTTAGTGTTACCACCATCAATGATGATGTCGCCTTCGTCTAGAAGTGGGATTAGGTTTTCGATGAACGTGTCTACAACGTCACCAGCACGAACCATAAGCATCACTTTACGTGGCGCTTCTAGCTTCTCAACTAGCTCTTCTAGAGAGTAAGCACCAACAATGTTAGTACCTTTAGCTGGGCCTTCTAGGAACTCGTCTACTTTAGCAGCAGTACGGTTATGAGCCACAACTTTGAAGCCGTGGTCGTTCATGTTTAGGATAAGGTTCTGACCCATTACTGCTAGGCCAATTACACCGATATCACCTTTCATTATTTATATCTCCTTGCGGCTAGTCGCACTTATGCGATAGCACTTGCTGCATTTGAATCTAGGAACCACTCTGTTTCGCCAGTTGTAGACTGGATTTTCGCTGCCGGGTAAGGCAGCTCTGAAGCAGGAGTTGTATGAATTTCTTTAACGATCTCAACTTTACCTGCACCTAGTACTAGGTAGCTGATTCGTTTTGCTGCTTCTAAAACTTTCGCTGTTTTAGAAACACGGATTTGACCAGACTCAGGATGAGAAGCCAGTACCGACAGGTTCTCATCTTGGTAATTGGTTGCACCCGGGAATAGTGAAGCTGTGTGGCCGTCTGCGCCAACACCTAGCAGAATCCAATCGAAAACTGGCGTGCCGTTTTCTGTTGGGATTACGTCTGCCATCTCTTTTGCAAAACGCTCTGATTCTGCTTTAGGCTCATCTTCACCACGGATGCGGTGGATGTTCTCAGCTGGAAGGTTCACGTTTGAGAAAAGTAACGTATTCGCTTCACCGAAGTTGCTTTCAGCGTCGTCTGGTGCAACGCAACGTTCGTCGCCCCACCAAAAGTGAAGGTTATTCCATTGAATACCTTCTGAGTATGGTGCTTGAGCTAAAAGCTTGAAAAGCATTTTTGGCGTGCTGCCACCAGACAATGAAATGTGAACAGGTTTACCCTGCTCGCTGTACGCTTTCATTTCGTTTGCTAGGTTTTCAACGACCAATTCTGGCGTTGCAAAGATCTTGTGATTGATCATAGTTCGCAGTAATCCGTGTCTGTTAAGTTTTTGCATGGGAAACGCCATGCGCGGCCATCACGTTGCAGAAGTTCATCCGCTTCCTGTGGGCCCCAAGTACCACAAGCATAGCCAAACAGCGCTTGAGGATCTTGCTTGAAGTCTAAGATTGGTTGAACGTACTTCCAACAAGCTTCTACTGCATCGGTACGAGCAAACAGAGTTGCATCGCCGTTTAGTGCATCAAGAAGAAGACGCTCGTAAGCCGTTAGCATTTGAGTTTCAGGCAAGTCAGAGTAAGAGAAGTTCATTTTCACTTCTTTTGCTTTGAAGCCTGCGCCCGGCTCTTTCAAACCAAAGCTCATCTGAATTCCTTCATCCGGTTGGATACGGATAATCAGTTTGTTCTCTGGTGCATCTTGACCAAATACTGGGTGTGGCGTGTTCTTAAAGTGAATCACGATTTCAGTCACACGTGTTGGTAAGCGTTTACCTGTACGTACGTAGAAAGGAACACCATTCCAACGCCAGTTATTGATGTGAGCTTTCAAGCCGATGTAAGTCTCGGTGCGAGAATCATCCGCTACACCGTGCTCTTCACGGTAACCAAGCAAATGCTGGCCGCGAACATCAGACGCTGTGTATTGACCTAAGACTAGATCTTTACGCAGGTCTTCTTCCTCAAGAGGCTTAAGACACTGAAGCACTTTAACCACTTCATCACGAATAGAATCAGCGTTAATTTGTGCAGGCGGCTCCATGCCCACCATTGCTAGCACTTGTAGCAGGTGGTTTTGGAACATGTCACGAACAGCGCCAGAACCGTCGTAGTATCCGCCACGCTCTTCAACGCCAAGGAACTCAGCACCTGTGATTTCAACGTATTCAATAAAGTTACGGTTCCACAGTGGTTCAAACATCGCGTTTGAGAAACGAAGTACTAGAAGGTTTTGTACCGTTTCTTTACCAAGGTAGTGGTCAATACGGTAGATCTGGTGTTCTTGGAAGTGATGATGGATCTCTTCATCTAACGCTTGAGCAGAAGCTAAGTCGTAACCAAATGGCTTCTCGATGATCAGACGACGCCAGCCGTTCGTTTCATCGTTCAGGCCATGCGCAGCTAGGTTTGCTGGAATAACACCGTATAGGCTTGGCGGGGTTGCCAAGTAGAACAGTGTGTTATGGTTTTCAAATTGGTAGTCTTGCTCAAGCTTATCTAGACGTTGTGCTAAACGAGCGTAGTCGTCTACATCTGAAGTGTTGATCGCTTGGTAATGCAGATGTTCAATAAATGCATTCAGCGTCTCTGGCTCAGTTTTTTCCATTTCCTGAAGAGACTTCTTCAGCTTCTCACGGTAAGACTCATCGCTGTACTCAGTACGGCTCACTCCAAGAATCGCAAAGGATTCTGGTAGTTGATTGCTAGCATACAGGTGGTACAAAGCAGGAATTAACTTACGGTAAGTTAGATCTCCCGACGCACCAAAAATAACGATGCTGCTGTTTTCAGGTATTACCATCATCTTTCCTATAAAAACAAGGTTTTTAGTATTCGCCAAAGGTATCAGCGACATACGAAAATAGATAATAGGTCTTAACTATTACATCAATAGTAAGCGCCTATTAAATTTGAGAATGCGTTTGGTAAACGAGGGTGAAAGCTATCACCTCTATTCGGGACAGTATTGTCTATGACTATTTGATTTACATCAACCACTGTGAAAGCAATCGATTAAATATTGACTCATTTCGAACAAATTCTAATCGATAGCTCAGTTCATTAGGACCGAGGGAGAAGCAAATCGGCATTCTCAAACATTGTAATCAAGAAAGAACGGTATCTGGTCGGCGGAGTGGGCAATGGGAAAGGGAGAGAAAGGAAAAACCAGCTTATTCAACTGGCTTTATATTTATTTTGATGGTGTCGTGTTTATCTTTGCGCTTTGTTGTAGCAGCGTTCCGGGCGACCTACAGTACCGTAATTCAAGTCCGCGACTAACTCACCCGTCGTGATCAAGAATTCTAGGTAACGTCTGGCTGTGGTTCGGCTTGCACCAATGCGCTCACCCGCTTCATCAGCCGTAATATTCGTCGCGTCAGCTTGTTGAAATATCGCACGAATCTTATCGAGCGTTACACCATCGATTCCTTTAGGTAACGTCGATACTTTAGCCGAGTCTGCTTTCGCATTGGCTTGCAGCATTTTATCAACCAAACCTTGGTTCAAATCCGACACACTTTCAAATTCTTGCTGCTGTGATTGGTACTTTTTCAGCGCCGCTTCCAAGCGAGGAAACATTACAGGTTTTAGTAGATAGTCGACCACTCCGCCACGCATTGCTTGCTGCAAAGTGTCGACGTCGCGTGCCGCGGTAATCAAGATAACATCACAGCCTTGATTGCTGCCGCGAACGTGATTGAGAATATCGAGCCCGCACCCGTCCGGCAGATATACATCCAACAAAACCAAATCAGGCTTTAAGATGTCTAATTGCATAAGCGCTTCAGACTGTGTGGTGGCAATGCCGACCACGTCAAAGCCACCCATCTGTTCTAAATAACGATGGTGCAGCTCTGCAATCGCAATATCATCTTCAATGACCATGACTCTCGTGATTGCGTTCATTTATGTTCTTCCTTTAACCATGCTTTTTCCGTCACGATGATCTTCGCAAGATCACTTCGTGCTTAATTATTATTGTTCTTCTTTTGGTAAATAAACCGTCATTCGTGTACCAAAATCGTGGTTGTCGACCATTTCCAGCTGCCCTTGGTATCGGTCTGCCAGTTGCTTTATCAGATACAAACCTACACCGCGATTTTGCTTCGCTTTGCTCGATACGCCTTTTTCGGTGAGTGCTTTGGTGGCCAAGTCTTTCGGTAAACCACACCCTTTATCTTCTACTTCTACGATAATTTCATTACCAAAATCACTGATTGAAACTTCAATCACCCGACGAGCTGGAGCAATTTGCCCTTCTTGCTTAATAGCCGTCATAGTGGCGTCAAAGGCGTTATCGATCAGGTTGCCAAGAATGGTGACAACGTCATCCGCATTCAGCCAGCTAGGCAGCGCTTCAAGTCTTGAACCTTCTTCGACCTTGAGCTCTAAACCAATTTCTCTCGCACGCTCCGTTTTACCAAGGAGCATACCTGCAATGAGCGGGTCTTTAACAGTTTCACGCAAGAACTCGATAAGGCTTTGATAATGTTCTGTTTCTTGGCCAATCAGTTGTTGTACCGAGTCCAACTCGCCCATCTGGATCAAGCCACTGATGGTGTTAAGCTTGTTTTGATGTTCATGGGTTTGTGAACGGAGTAGATCTGCATACTCTTTAGTTTGTGAGAGTTGGTCTGTTAAATCGTTGATTTCATCGCGTAATCGGAAACTCGATACCGCCCCGACCACCTCACCAGCCACTATAATCGGGCTGCGGTTAGCAATAATTCGCTTATTGTTCAAATACAATTCAACATCGTGGTCAGTGTCGCCCGTTGATAACAGTTGTTCTAAATCACTGCCTGGCAATACATCAGAAAGGCGCTGTTGATTAAGTGCTTTATCCCTGTCTATCGATAAAATATCGCAGGCACTCTTATTAATTGAACGCAAAATGCCGTGCTTATCGATACTCAGAATACCTTCTTTCACGGTACTCATAGTCACATCTAACTCGACATACAGTCGGCCGATCTCTTCGGGCTCAAAGCCTAAAATAGCGCGTTGAAAACGGCGAGATACATAACTTGAAATCAAAGCGTTGACCGCAACCACCAGCAACGCCATCACAATCAAAAAGGCTAAATAAGGTTCGATTCGGTCTTGTAACGAGTCCAACAAATAGCCAACCGACACCACGCCAATGACAGTGCCTTGTCGGTCTTTAACCGCGGATTTCCCACGGACAGAGAAGCCAAGTGATCCTTCGGCCGTCGACACATAAGATTCACCCAACACCAATGCTTTTTGGTTATCACCACCGCGCATTGGTTTACCAAGCCGGTCATCATAAGGGTGAATCAGGCGGATACCTTTGTCATCTCCCACAACGATAAACGCCGCGCCAATGAGCTGGGTAAGGTTTCGAAATTTAACTTGAGTTTCTTCAGACAGAACGTAGGGAGCGCCATTAGGGTCCATCGTTTCATTTTCTTGAATAATGCTGGTGACAAGTGGCGATTCAGACAGAAATTCAGCAACACCTAACGCTTTCAAACCCATCTCTTGTTCTTGAGATTGTTTGATATAATAAAACCCAGCCGCTGAAAGTATCAAAAGTTCAACAAGACCAGTGACTGTCATGATAATCAGCAGCCTTTTACGGAAGCTGATACTACTCCATTTCATATTCCACCGTCCCTAGTGTTAGACGAGCAATGTTAACACTAAGTTAATTAGATGACCTTTCTACGTACGCGAATTTGTGACTGTTACTCAACTAAATAATTGAGCAGATTATTAATTGATAATCCTTTACGTTGTTCACCTCGATTAATCGTTCGCTTTTAGAACGGATTAGCTTAAAAATCAAAATAAACGAATAAATATTGAGCTAGATCACTAAGCTTTTAGGTGTTTTTTAGGTTGTTTAAAATAAATACAATTATAATAGTTGCATATGAAGAAGTTTATTGTTGCCAAGCCATCAGTCATGATTTGCAGACTATGCTTTAAATCGAAATTTCGGTTAACAAAAAGACAACAACTCTTCACTCACTGGACGTATCTATAACTAAAAGTTGCACGCTCGCCGCTACGGTTGCTGAACAAACAGGTTATCTATCTAACCTCATTCACACATCCTTATTTACACTATCGGCCAGCATGACAACTCAGAGGTGCCTGATAAATCAGCGCCCAATAATAAAACATTGATGAGCAGGAAGTATCGATCAGTGGCAACGTCCAATAGAAACAGGATTAAAAACATAACGTATAAACATTGTTGAAAAGGAAACCAGGCAATGAAACGCGATAATTTTGGAATTTGTCTTACTAAGACCATGCTGTTCAAACACTTACAATCGACTTTTACTCACGTAAGAGCCTATGAGAAAGATGGCACCTCCCCACTCGATCTCAAGGTATTGTTAGCATTCCCGCAAATGTCAGGTAGAGATTTATTACAAACAATGCAAGGTTCAAGACAATTGGTATGGCGAGCCGATCACCATTGTCCTAGCTTTAAATAAGCCACTTCATTTTGTAAAAACACTTCTATACTGAACTTAAAGAGCACGCTTCTGCGTGCTTTTTAAGTTTCATTTATCTTTGATAATCACGCCACTCAATCTTATTTACACTTGATTAACGAGTTATGAGGATTTCTATTCATATGAGACAATCTATTCAAGACAAATGACTATTGCCCTGTTAACATTAGAGCTAATACTCTAATTTGGTATTTAATGCAGATGACCAAACCAAAATTACGATGCCTTGCGATTGCCAGTATTCTTATCGGTACTATCGGCGCGCCAAGCTATGCAGCCCCGCTCTCTTTCCCAGAAGCGTGGCAAATATTACAAGAGAACAATAACTCTCTTGCCGCTCAACAAGCCAACGTTGAGCGTTATCAACACCTTCAGAACTCAACAAGTAGCCTCAATCTTCCTTCTATTACCTTAGGGGCTAACTACACGCACCTTGATAGTGACGTGACGATTAATGGTGAGCAGTTCACTAACAGCTTAAGTGGCGTGCCAAATTTAGGCGCAGTTGGAGGTATTCTTCAGCCTATATTAAGTGGGCTTGGCGGCGTTACCTCAACCATTACAGAACAAGACATCTTTAGCTCTTCCATTCGCGCGGTGTGGCCTATCTTCACTGGTGGTCGAATAACCGCTGCGCAAAATGCCGCTGAAGGTAAAAGCGAAGAAGCGCAAAGCCAGTTGTTGATGGAAAGACAAGCTCGCTACGAAGACTTAAGTAAGTATTACTTCTCGGTGATCTTAGCGGAAGACGTCGTGAAAACGCGTCAAGCCGTGGAAGCAGGCTTAACTCAGCATCGTGATTTCGCCATTAAGCTTGAACAGCAAGGGCAAATAGCCCGAGTAGAACGCCTGCAAGCCGATGCTTCTTTAGATAAAGCGATTGTAGAGCGCACGAAAGCTCAGAACGATCTTAAAATTGCGCAATTGGCGTTGACCCAGATCCTTGGTCAAAGTGAAAGTGTAGAACCCTCTGAACAACTGTTTATCAATAAGAACCTGCCTCATATGGACGTGTTCATTGACCAGACACTCATGACCTATCCCGGCCTTAAGATTCTTGATGCAAAAGAGAAACAAGCAAGCAGCTTAATTAAAGCCGAGAAAGGTAAATACTACCCAGAGGTGTACCTTTATGGTGATTACAGCCTGTATGAAGATGACTCTTTAGCCAGTGAAATGAAACCTGATTGGTTGGTTGGCATTGGTGTGAATGTACCACTGCTTGACACTTCAGGCCGTTCCGACAAAGTCGCCGCCGCTCACAGTGCCGTATCACAGGTGCAATTCCTTAAGTCACAAGCCAAGCAAGACTTAACCGTATTGGTACAAAAAACTTACCTTGAAGCAAACCAAGCAATTGAAGAGGTTCAAGGCCTAAACTCGAGCTTGTCTTTGGCTCAGGAAAATCTATTGCTTCGTAAAAAAGCCTTCACACAAGGTCTCTCTAATTCATTAGAAGTGGTTGATGCCGAGCTTTATCTTGCGAGCATTAAAACCCAGCAATCGGCTGCGCGATTCAAATACCTAATCTCTCTCAACAAGCTGTTAGCGCTAACCAGCGAAATGAATGCTTACTCAAGTTACTTAACCTCTTCTGTTCCGTCTGATTTCGACTCAAATACAGACACTGATAGCCAGTCAAAAGGATAATTCATGAAACCTATTAAGCCCCTTCTTCTATCTTTAGTTGGTATCGGCGTTATTGGCTGGGTCGGATACAGTTTCTACCAAGCTTATCAACCTCAGCCTGTTAAGCTTCAAGGTCAAATCGACGCGCAGCAATACAGCATTTCATCGAAAGTACCTGGCAGAATTGATGAAATATTCGTGCGTAAAGGTGATTCAGTTGAAAAAGGCGAATTGATCTTCTCTCTTCTTAGCCCTGAGATTGATGCGAAGCTAGAGCAAGCAAAAGCTGGTCAGAAAGCCGCTGGTGCATTAGCACAAGAAGCAGAGAATGGCGCGCGTACTCAACAGATCCAAGCTGCGAAAGACCAATGGTTAAAAGCCAAAGCAGCTGCCGACCTGATGGACAAAACCTACCAACGTGTAAACAACCTTTACAACGATGGTGTGGTTGCCGAACAGAAACGCGATGAAGCCAAAACACAGTGGCAAGCGGCAAAGTACACCGAAAGCGCTGCGTTCCAAATGTATCAATTAGCGCAAGAAGGTGCTCGTGACGAAACCAAAGTAGCCGCTGCTCAAAAAGCGTTAATGGCAGCGGGTGCGGTAGCGGAAGTTGAAGCTTACGCAAAAGACACACAGATCCACAGCTGGTTTAATGGCGAAGTATCTCAGGTTCTATTGAGCAGTGGAGAGCTTGCACCACAAGGCTTCCCTGTTGTAACTGTTATCGACACCAAGGATGCTTGGGCTGTGCTCAATGTTCGTGAAGACATGCTTAAGCATTTCGAGAAAGGCAGCCAGTTTGAGGCGTACCTACCGGCTCTGGATAAATCATTAACTTTCCAAGTGACTCACATCGCCGTAATGGGTGATTTCGCAACTTGGCGCTCAACAGACGCAGCACAAGGCTTCGATTTACGTACTTTTGAAGTAGAAGCACACCCTGTCGATACGAGCGAAACACTGCGTATGGGCATGAGCCTAGTGGTTGAGCTTTAGGTGACTTATGTCTGCTAACTCTCAATATCCTGGATCGCAATCTAGAGGCTCGCAATCAACTGAGCATCATAGAGCGAAGAATACCTTGCTTAGGCAGTGGGCGATTGTCCGCAAAGACAAATGGTTGTTGTCTTGCCTAACTTGGATTCCTTTGTTGCTTGCTGCCAATATCTGGCTGATTTTTTCACAAGGGATCGCTCGTGACTTACCGGTCGCAGTTGTCGACCTTGAGCACAGTCAAATCACGCAACAGTTCACACGTCTTGTTGATGCGTCACCAACGCTGCAAGTCACTCAGAAATACAGCTCTGCAAGTGATGCGGCGAAAGCGATGATCGAACGTGATATCTATGGTTATGTTGTGATACCAAGGCACTTCGACCGAGACCTTCTGCTCGGCTTGAATCCGCAAGTGTCTGTATTCTATAACAGCCAATTTATCTTAATCGGTAAGCTGGTGAACTCTGCGTTGCTGCAGGCTCAAGGGACTTTTAACGCACAACTTGAAGTCGTTAAACAGCTGTCACACGGTGATACCACGGTGCAATCCGCATTAGGCCAAGCAGTAACGGTACAAAGCCAGATCACGCCACTGTTCAACAAGAACACCAGTTATGCTCAGTTCTTGGTGTCTGCGGTTATTCCTGCACTGTGGCAGATCATGATTGTGGTGGGCACGATATTGGTTTTGACGGCGAACGTTAGAGCTCGTGGGCTTCACGCTTGGTTATCCAACGCCCCTATGAAGTCACTCGCATCAACATTAGCGCCCTACCTTGTCTTGTTTTTGATGTTTGGTATCGCGTTTAGCTTTTGGTTCTATGTACTCTTAGACTGGCCATTTAACGGCAGCTTTGTGGCATTGACCATTGCCCAACTGCTTACCTTGATTAGTTGCATCATCATGGGTTGTTTGTTTTTCTTCTTAACACTTGACCCAGCGAGGGCGATGAGTTTCGCTGGCGCGTTTACGGCACCAAGTTTTGCGTTCATGGGTATTACCTTTCCAGTAACAGACATGAACACAGCTGCTCAAATTTGGAGAAGCTTATTGCCTGTGAGTCATTACATCGAAGTACAAACAGGACAGTCTAGTTATGGTGTGAGCGCAGCACAGTCTTTGGTCAGCCTATCTTCTATGTTGTGGTACGCGGTTCCTGCTTTGGTGGTGATGTTGTTAATTAAGAAACACTTAGCGCAATCAGCTCTAACTGCACAAGCAGAACCAGCTACAAAAACAGCTATATCAGCAAAAACAACGCCGTTAACACAGCCAGAAGCATCAGCACAACAAGGAGTAAAACGATGAGCTTTACTCAACTGCTCAAACAAGAACTCTTAGCGGTACTTCGCAACCCTGTCGTGCTTCTTACGGTATTTGGTGGTGTGGTCTTCTATTCATTCTTGTATCCATTGCCTTACGCGAATCAAGTCCCTCAACAACTGAAAGCCTCGGTTGTGAACTTGGATAAGAGTCAAAGCAGCTACCAATTAGAACGAATGGTAGATGCCACCTCTCAAATCGAATTGGTTCGTCGAGATTCCACCATCGCCGATGCAAAACAAGCCGTGCTTAACCAAGAGATTGGCGGCTTCCTCGTCATTCCCGAAGATTTCTATAAAGACTTGCTGCTCGGTAAGAGCCCGACGCTTTCTTACGCTGGTGATGCTTCTTACTTCTTGGTCTACGGAACCATTGTTGAAGGGCTTGCCAAAGCAGGAGGTACGTTAGCTGCGCAAGTTAAGGTCAGTCATTTGCTGGTCGAAGGTGTGCCTTTAGAATCGGCAGCCAAAGGCTACAGTGCATTCAGCTTGAACCTGAAACCAACGTTTAATAGTCGCATGGGATACATCGATTACGTAGTTCCAGCCGTCTTTGTGTTGATCCTGCAACAAACCTTAGCCATGGCTTCAGGTTTAGTGGGTGCAACCCAAAACGCTCAATCGACATTTGGTTACTGGAGCAAAACCTCTCCAGCGAAACTGATGTTTGCCCGCTGTTGTACCTTAGTCGGCATCTATTATTTGTTGTCGATGTACTACTTCGGCGCTAGCTTTTCGATGTATGGGATAAACCAGCTCGCCTCAACAACACAGATCTTAACCTTACTTCTGCCCTTCTTACTGGCCAGCTGTTTGATCGGGATTTTTATTGGTGAGTTAGTGCCGCGAAGAGAGCTGGTCACGGTTGTAGTGTTAATCAGTTCAATGCCACTGATCTTCTCTTCAGGTTTTATCTGGCCAGTTGAAATGATGCCTGAATGGTTAGTTCTATTATCACAGCTATTCCCAAGCACACCGGCTATCCAAGGCTTCTTAGCACTTAATCAGATGGGTGCATCTTGGCAAGAAGTGGCGTCTCAATGGACATTACTCTGGGGACAAGTTTTGCTGTGGGGTTCGTTATTGGCACTTAAGCTCTACCACAAATCCAGCAAAAGCACGGTTGGCAATAGCAATAGTCATCGAGCCGTTTAGTCTTATGTTCTAGCGGAAAGTAGTCATGCTTTCCACTCATCAAAAAAGCTCTGATAAAGGGCTTTTTTAATATCCTCAGAATCGAAGACACCTTCAGCCTTCGAATGTTTAAACATATCGAATACTCGAACTCCCCTACGTCCCCCCTTACAACCCCATTACCCATCACTCTGAATTCTACTTCATTCGCCTCTATAACAGCTACTGCATATGCTTTTCTCAACCTAAAAAGCATCGACTTATTCCCAAATGATGACAAAACCCGAACAATTGTAAATTTATTGTAAAAATTTCTTTGTCGGCATTATTTTTATGTATAGGATTATCAGTAGGGCTTAGTAGCCCGAATACCATAGTCTTATTGGTGCACATACCAAAAGGATATACATATAAAGCAAGATCAGTACTTATATTTATTTCGTTTTTCGACCCAGCTACAACCGTTTATGTTGCCGTCGAATGAAGTGGATAAGTTACTGGAATATACAAAGCAAATAGAAAACAAACACAACAGCAACAGCAACAGCAACAGCAACAG
>NZ_AJZD02000039.1 GCF_000272105.2 Vibrio splendidus 12E03 | reverse complement strand
CCCCGCATTCTAATCACTCATCACGAACAATAAGATTAAATCTCCAACCATAAGGAGATTTGAAATGGGAAAACGACGCACTAATCAAGAATAGCAAACGCTTATCGTGCAATCTGAATCGAGTTCGTTGTCAACACTCGCTTTTTGCAAACTCAAGGAGAGCAACCCTTCGACGTTTATGCCAAGCGCCAGCAACTCAACAACCTTGAGGTTTCGCAAGGCTTCGTTAAAGCTGAAGTCATCGAAAAGACAACCAAGTATCAAGCTACAGTGGGAACGGCTAACATGACTCTGTTTGTCAATGATATTGAGCTGAGAATTCCACAAGGCACGCCAGTCACTTATCTAGCAGAATTCATCGGTGCGCTATCATGAAACGCCTGCTTAGCGCTCCAGAGATTTATCTGTATCGTGAGAGTGTCGACTTTAGAAAGTCGATCAATGGTCTTGCTGCGATTATCGAAAGTGACACCGACTTCCTCTTGGGAAGCGGCGCACTGTTCCTGTTCACCAATAAACAGCGCGACAAAATCAAGGTACGGTATTGGGATAAAACAGGCTTTGCTCTTTAGTACAAACGCCTCGAAAAAGCCAAGTACAA
>NZ_AJZD02000038.1 GCF_000272105.2 Vibrio splendidus 12E03 | reverse complement strand
AATAGAGAATAAAGTTTTGAACTTTTCAAATTCGTCAGCCATTTCTTGTTTTATTTCTAAAACTTCATTTTGAACTTCAGCGATATCAGTTGGAGTGACAATAAACCCTTCACCAGTAAAGCTAGAACTAGGTTCAACGAAATTATTATTGTTAGTAATACCCTTGATTAAATCGTCAATCTTACCTTCAACCCCAGACATATCACCAACTTCAAGGCCGTCGATTTTTGCTGATAGGTCAGAAAGACTAGATTCAACGCCAGATAAATCAGGAGAACCCAAAGAGTCTATTTTTGAATTAATATCCTCAAATTCATAATAAAGACCATCAATCATAGCGTTATTACTTAAAACCTTTTCTTCTACATTTGAAATGTCAGAAGACATGGTTTTTAAAAGTTTATTGTTGAGGTTTGCCTTAGCTGCATTTCTTAGTTGAGTTTTTTGTTGGTCTGTAAGGCCACCGCCAGAAACCTCCAAAGCTTGAATCTTACTAACTAAATCACGATTCAAAGTGACCATCAAATCACGCTCAGTTTCTTGTCCTGCAATGACCTGGTCATTTTTAGTCATATTGCTCACACTGTTTCGAACAGAGTCTAAGAGCCAATTACTTTGAGCATCAGTGAGAGCACCGCCACCGCCAGCAGGAAAATCAGAAATAGAGTGGATTATGGATTGAGTGTTGCGTTTAACAATCGAGACTTCCTCATCTAAATCATCAAATCTATTAAAAGTCTGATTGTAACGGTCGTCCAAACGAATTTTTATATCTTGCCTTGCAGCCCAAACACTGTCTCTAACGGTGTTTTCCAAACCACCTTGAGCAGCCGTCAACGAGTCTATCTTGTGAGCAAAAGATGAATCATTGGTCTTTTGAGTATTGATTAACTGAGTAATAGCACGATTAAAATCATCACGAGTAAGATTTCGCTGACTTAAATTCGAAATAATCCGAGCTAAATCTGAATTATTACGATTAAGCTTGTTCATAACAGAATGATAACTGCCGCAAGAATCATCATTAACATTACAGTTAAGAATGTCTTTTGCTTCTTCTAAAGAATCATAATAAGTGTCGAGATTGTCAGGCACATTATTACCATCAGCATCCGTAACTTGATTGTCATTGCTGTATGGGTCAGGGTCTTCACCGTTTCTAATGCCGTCACCGTCCCAATCTTCTAAGTCATCTTGAACCCCGTTTTGGTTAACATCACCCTCAAACGGAAAGAGCTCAGGAACGTCACCTGAATAGCGGTTGATTTGGTCAAAGCCACAAGTAGAACCCGTATAATAAAACTTGTTAGTCCAGCGTCCCGCCTCAACAGAAATCGAAACTGAACTAGGCTCCATGTTACAAGCAGCACCAGAAGAACGATCACCGATACAATAAGAACGAGGATTATCACCCCACACGTAAGAATCCCAAGTCAAATTTCTACCCGTTCCCTTTAGTATCTTACAAGAACTAACACAGACACCCTCAACCTCAACTTCACCCGCACCACACTGCAAAGCATTGGAATTGAAAGCAACAAGAACTAAAAGAAGAGAAAAGTATTTTTGATATCGTTCCACTGTAAAACCCCAGATAAAAAAACGCCCCCAAACTAGGAGGCATTAATACCCGTATATGCGCCATATACGAATGACATAGCCATAACCACCCCAAACAGGACGGTTACGACCTCAGAGACAATGTCTCCCATTAGTTCCCCATAGAATTGACAATGGCGCGAAGACCAAAGCCAAGTGCAGCAAGACCGATAAGGCCAACGACAACAAGACCGTAGTTAGATTGACCAGCCGTTACAGCTTCGTTGATAGCCGTTGTGATTCCACTGGTATCAGCAAATGAAGAAGCAGATACAAGCGCAGTAGAACCTAGAACCAATAGACGTTTTTTCATGGTATTTCCTTTTTAAGAGTGTGTTACTAAAAGTAGACCCCTAGCCTTTGCCAAGAGTTTTCAAGATTCGCCCTAGCACATGGCCAGAAACGAAAGATAATAAAATCCAACCTGAAACGGTTGTGTATAGCTCTGAATCAATGGTCAAAGACTGTGAAGCAGAAACTAAATTGTTGTATTCGGTGTCGCTAAGCATCACGAGCTGACAATCAAAGTCAGTTGACGTTCTTAAATAACCCTGTTGAGTAGTCGTAATGCAGTTCATAAATAAAACCTATTTTTTATGAAGGTCATCAAAAAGTGATTTAATAACGGTATAACCAGTAATAAAGTTTTGTTCTGGATTTTCTGGATTTTCTGGATTAGGCTCAGTTTTAACATCAGCAAGAACAGGAAAAGCGGTAGACTCAAATTGATTCAGAATCTCATCAGAAACAACGAAAGTCATAGAGCCACCATCTTCACCAACATCAAAACCAAAGGTCGAACAGCTACCCTTATCATTTGACCAAGCGCGTGGTTTTTTACCGTAGAAAATATCTGCAATCTCGTAAGGCTTGCCAGTTTTTCCCGAGATACCTTTAGAGTGCGAAGCACCAAGTAGAACTAATTTCATTTTTAACCGCCCGTTATTTCTTTGATTATTTTTTGATGAATATCAGGAAGACTAAACTCTGAATCCTGATGCTCACTAGATACGAGGAGACCGAAAACCTTTTCGATATCCCCATCAAAATATTTAGCTAAATCGGCAAGAGTTCGACCAACTTGACGACGCGCCCACTTCGCTCTTCCATGGATATCGAGAGCGATTGAAGACTTTTTTGTGATCACCTTTACAGGGCAAGAAGCCACGATTGAAGCCGAGAAATCGCACAAACCTGCATAGTGGCCGCTTATATCGAGTAACACATCAATAGGAAAATCCTTGAGTTCGACCTCATTTCGGAACCAGTACATATCAAGGTCTAATTGAGCAGCCTTGTTATAAATACGCCAGTAAACCCTAGATTGACGGCTACCGACTTCGAAAGATTCGTTAAGAACTCGACCATTGGCCTCTTTGAAAACACGTTCGCCAGCAGCAGGAGTTCTACCTCTAGAGCTAGTTCTAAACGCATCATCTGAATAGGCTTTCTTTGCATAATCACGACCAAAAAGACCATGAAAATCATCAACAGCTAAATCAACACGCGAAAGCTTCGAACAATCAAGAAGCTGTAACCACCAATGCAAGCGAAACAAAGACGTATGCTCGACAAGAGAACGACAACCTACCCCTTCAAGCTGTATGTAACAGGTGTCACGATTACCACCGAGAGCTACAAAACCAACGTGTTGACGAGAATGTTTAGGCGTTAAATGACAAGAATTTTCATAACCATTAAGACCTTTATCGCGCCAAGGTGACATTTTCAAACCAAGAACGTGAAGACAAAAAACCTCCAAACGGTCAAGCATGGCAACACGCCATTTAGATCGATAAAGATCCTCTAATTTTGCTTTGCGATTAGGACAACGAACGCGCTGATATGTTGGTTTTGGTAGCGGTGCCCAGCAAGGATTAGACAAATCTGACTTGTGAGCATGACGAAGTGTGCGTATTTCGGTGATTGCGATCGGCTGT
>NZ_AJZD02000037.1 GCF_000272105.2 Vibrio splendidus 12E03 | reverse complement strand
CATGTTGAATGTGAAGTAATACCATTGTTAATGGTCAACCTATCCACGTATAAAAACCTTAAGCGATTAACTTTATACGACATTAATTCTACTAAGCATTAATTTCAGACAGCATAGCCTTCGATTCTTAATCCGGTCACAAGCAAAAAATAAAAGCCGTTTTAATACTAAAGACCGAGAGAGTCAGAAAACAAATTGGGATACCAAATCAGCATGAATAAAGAATTTAATTTTACGATTAAGAGCATTAGCCTCGACGAAAACTACCAGCCTGCAGACAGCACGCGCATCACAACCAACTTTGCTAACCTGGCTCGCGGTGACAGCCGCCAAGCGAACTTGCGTAATGCGCTACAAATGATCGATAACAGTTTCAACGCGTTAGCACACTGGGACAACCCGAAGGGCGACCGTTACTCTGTTGAGCTTGAAATCATTTCTGTTGATATGGATATTGAAAGCAACGGCGAAGCATTCCCTTCAATTGAAGTGCTGAAAACCAATATTGTAGACCGTAAAACTAACGAGCGTATTGAAGGCATTATCGGAAATAACTTCTCTTCTTATGTTCGAGATTATGACTTTAGCGTACGTCTATTGGATCATAATAAAGGCCAAGATAAATTCAGCATTCCAGAAGATTTTGGTGATTTACACGGTAAGCTTTTTAAATATTTCGTTAACTCTGACGCTTACAAAAAGAACTTTAATAAACCACCTGTTATTTGCTTAAGCGTGTCAGATAATAAAACCTATTACCGCACTGAAAACCAACACCCTGTATTAGGTTTTGAATACCAACCGAATGAGTCTTCTTTAACTGAGCAATATTTTAAGAAGATGGGCTTACAGGTTCGTTATTTCATGCCGCCAAACAGTGTTGCACCTTTGGCTTTCTATTTCTTTGGTGATCTATTGAACGATTACTCGAACCTAGAGCTTATCAGCACCATCAGTACCATGGGCACGTTCCAGAAAATCTACCGTCCTGAGATTTACAACGCGAACGCGGTTGCAGGCAACTGTTACCAACCAAACTTGAAAAACTTGGATCACTCGCTAACTCAAATCGTGTACGACCGTGAAGAACGAAGCCAGCTAGCTGTTGAACAAGGTAAATTCGCAGAAGAGAAGTTCATTAAGCCATACCAATCAGTTCTAGAGAACTGGTCGGCAAATTACGCACTTTAATCGTCTATTGCGCTCTCAAACCACCCAAGGATAGGCAGTATTATTATGAAAACACTATTACCGACTTCAACAGCGGGCAGTTTGCCGAAACCGTCTTGGCTTGCACAACCAGAGACGCTTTGGTCGCCATGGAAACAGCAAGGCGATGAACTCACAGACGGCAAACAAGATGCGCTGCGTGTCTCTCTGCACGAGCAGCAGCAAGCAGGCATTGATATTGTGAGTGACGGTGAGCAAACACGTCAGCACTTTGTAACGACCTTCATTGAACACTTGAATGGCGTTGATTTTGAAAAGCGTGAAACCGTTAAAATCCGCGACCGTTACGATGCAAGTGTACCGACAGTCGTTGGACCTGTTTCTCGTCAGAAATCCGTTTTTGTCGAAGATGCGAAATTCTTACGCCAGCAAACCGACCAACCTATTAAATGGGCTCTGCCGGGGCCTATGACGATGATAGATACGCTTTACGATGCGCATTACCAAAGCCGTGAAAAACTGGCGTGGGAATTTGCGAAGATCCTCAACGAGGAAGCGAAAGAGTTAGAAGCTGCAGGCGTTGATATTATTCAGTTCGATGAACCTGCGTTTAACGTGTTTTTTGATGAAGTGAATGATTGGGGCATCGCGTGCTTAGAAAGAGCCATTGAAGGGCTTAAGTGCGAAACAGCAGTGCATATTTGTTATGGCTACGGCATTAAAGCGAATACGGATTGGAAAAAAACGTTAGGCACCGAGTGGCGCCAATACGAAGAAGTATTTCCTAAGCTGCAGCAATCGAATATCGATATCATCTCTTTAGAGTGTCACAACTCTCATGTACCTCTTGAGCTACTTGAACTGGTACGAGGTAAGAAAGTGATGGTCGGTGCAATCGATGTGGCAACCGATTCCATTGAAACACCAGAAGAAGTGGCTAGCACGCTAAGAGAAACACTTAAGTATGTTGATGCAGACAAGCTCTATCCTTGTACTAACTGTGGCATGGCTCCCCTACCTCGAGACATTGCTTCAGCTAAGCTGAATGCGCTCAGTGCTGGCGCAGAGATCGTTCGTAAAGAGCTTTCAGCGTAACGCTTCCCTAACGAACAAAAGCTATGATCTGAAGCCTAAGTATCACATTGATGCTTAGGCTTTTTGTTATGTGAGTTAAGGAGCTTTATACGTGGCTGTTACCAGGTTTTATCTAGGTCTTGGGCATATAAAGAGATCGCTCTTTGGTACTCTTTGATCGCATCACTATTGGTTGTAGAAACCAACAACTCAAGCAACAGAGACGTTGCCTCTTTATGGCGACCTAAATTATACAGACACATCGCGTAGAAAGGCTGAACTTCAAGGGAATCAGGATACTCCGCCATCGTCTGTTCGAAATAGCCTAAAGCCTCTGCATAAAGCCCTAGACTTCGATAAGTACTCGCCAACCCGAAAAGCGCATCAAAGCGTTCTGTAGAAGTAAGTTCGCCCAAAAGAGACAGCAAATAATGCTCGATAGCCTGCTGTTCTTTACCTTGGTTGTCGTAAGACCAAGCTATCTGCAAGTGAGCTTTCGCCGCATAGTTTTCATCAATGAGTAGCGTTGCCAACAAGCCACGCGACTCTTGATACTTTTCTTCTTTTCGCAACTCGATGGCTTGTTTGATAATGGTGTCCATAGTCTTTCCCTGACGCTTGAGCGCTGTGCTATGCGTTCATTTCTTCGAACATCTGTTTGTAAGATTGAGTTTGCAGTGCCGATTGAGTCAGCCCGAATTTATTGGCTAACAACTCAAGCTCACTTTTATACACAGACAACTTAGATTCATCGTCCGTCATGATGGCAAATTCGGCAAAATCACCGATACCCGCAAGAGAATCAACCGTGATATGGAACTCTCCAACAAAGTAAATACTGCGAGTTTTCTGCGCTTTTAGAATCACTTCGTAACCCAAGTTTTCAAGCATACTCTTCGCATTCGAAGCAGCGGTGATGTTTGTCGCTTCACATCGGTCAGACTCTGGGCCTTTTACGATCCATAGTTTGATGCCCGACGGCTCCATAGTACGAATACACAAGCTTTTGTTCTGAGCCTGTAAGCTTCTATCAGGGCTATCGAAATACCAATCACATTCCTGATTGTCTTGCAGCATTACTTCATGAGGAATTAGGTTCAAAGTTTTCAAGAACTCAGACTTAGAGCTAAGTCGATACTTCAGCTCAACCTCATATTTGCCTTTGAAATGGTCGTTGTTCATAAGATAGCTCGGTGCAAAAAAGGCGATACTAGCACACGAACCGCATCCGAAATACAAACTGACGCACAACAAAAACTAAAGCTGTCGAACTATGTTCGACACGCTAATACACGCTGCCATTCTTCTTGGCTCATGGCTCCTTTCGGAAGGTAAATATTGCGTTTTTGCATCGCACCTTTTGTGTAGGAAAGCTTGATGAATGAGCCAATTTCCAACGGAAGAAAGCTGCGCTGTAAAGTCACATCACAAGCAACTCCATTTAAACGTACGTGACCGTTCGTGATTTCAAATGAGCTATCGCGAAGCTTCCACCACAACATTAGAATTTTGATTAGTGGAGGAACACAAATTATCAGCCCTATGGTTAGTAGCAATGAACGATCACCGTCTGATATCCAATAGACAAGACCTAATGCAATAACAATAAACAGCAACTCTGAAAATAAGTATTTAACAAAATTTAATTGGATACGGTTATCCATGACACCCTCTCAATGATGATCCTAAAAGCAGCTCCATTTCAACGAGCCCTTTAACTTCAGAAACCTTTGTAAAACCTTTTGATTGATATAGCTTAATGGCGGGATTCTCACTGAACACGCGCAACACTAACTGAGTCGATGATTGCTTGTTCGCATGTTCAATCACTAAATCCAAACATTTAGAACCAAAGCCTCTGCCTTGGTATTCAGCTAATATCTGCAAGTCCCTAAGAAACGTTGTATCACTGGTGTAACTGAAGCGAATAACACCAATACGACTATCCCCTACATAAGCCTCATAGTTATCCAGCTCATCCCAGCTACGTAAAAACTGACTATGGCCCCAAGCGATACCTCGAGCTTGGTAGTAATTCGTCATATTCGTTTTGGTGATCGATTCAGCGAACTTAGGATCTGAACCTTTGACCAACCTTACTTCCATATTGTGTCCTTTGTTTTCAAATCACATCTGAATACGGCATAGCAAAATGCCGCATATGTTGAATCACTTTTAGGTACATTCTGGTTTCACTTCCTCCCATTGTGTATCCCATTCTTCGCCTAACAAATTAGAAAGCTTTTCACAGTCGTATAGATAGCGAAGACTATCTTTACAGTACGCAGTAAGTATTTCAGTTAACTGAGCAGACGCTTTCTCGTTGTCTTTGAGTTTTCCGTACATCATCAAACCAGTCCTAAAGGTGTCTTGATCGAGGTCAGACGCTTGCTTCGATAACATCCCAAAGGAAATAGCGTTAATAGACAGGGTTAATGCAATCGCATCGCCTTCATCTCCCTCTAACTCACAAGCACTATAACGAGCTAACAAGTTCGATGTTTTAATTAATGGGGCAAGGTCTTTTGTATTGGCATATTTATAGGTTTCAAAACCTTGTCGAACCGCAGCTTTATGACTGTCTTTAATGCTCACAACATAGTCTGTCAAAACATGTAAGCTCGCATATGCGCCTAGCCCGAAAGCCACAATGAACACGGCGATTAATCTGATCACTTATCTCTCCTAAAAGAACCTTATGCTGGTCAATTTTAAACAGCGTCTTGTAGTAACAGCCCTACTTGCCATCGACCTTTTCTATAAACCAAATTCCTTGGCATGGGCCATTGGTTAAGTGCCACCGGCCGTCAAATCTATTGCTACTGCCATGTGCGGAAAAACGATAATCCCATTGGCGATGTTTGGCATATAGGCGTAAGTCACCGCTTTCTGTCACCCAACCTTCTAATGGTGTTCCGTTGTAGGTAAGCCTTAGCGTGGCTTTACCCTCACGAATGGATCCGGTGATGGTTGTTCGTTCACACATATTATTGCCAGTGGTGTTAATGCGACGGCCTAGCCACTCACCGTCGAATTCGGTAGAAGGAACAAATTGGGGACTATCAGGAAGTTTAGGGAACGACTCGGAATTATTAGATCCGAACCACAGAAACTCACGACCAACGAGGAAGAAGGCAACAAAGCCGATTGATATCGCTATCACAAATCCCTTTTTCACGAGCCTCTTCCCTAATCCTCTGACCTGAAGGAAAGAACCCTAACATAATGAAAAGTAATAACTTACCATCAATTTAATTGATTTTGATATATTCCACAAATTGCATTCAAATGTTGAATATAGAGAAAGCGGCACCCTACGAAAATGCCGCGCATTGAGAATCAATTATGTGCAGTGCTGAAAGCTCTGCACAAAAAACTAACCTTCCAAGGCATTGCGCCAATACTGAACGGTTTTCTCCGACACCGAGCCTGTCTCGCTCGCCGCTGATACTAGAAAGTCACATAAGCGAGTTGCGACCTCTTCATTGCCTAACAAGTACAAACTGCGAATGGCTCGTGTTAGTCGAAGCTGGTTATGGTCGTGATTCTTCAACCATACATGGTTGGCTGGGCTAAGTGGCAACAATGACGATATCTCACTTCCGTCTCGCTGCATTCCCCAAAACTCAAGCATCAGGTCAAGCACTTGCAGATGAGCTGTGCGAAGCGCTTCTGAATTAGCAAAAAGCACCCTATCTTCTTGAGTCACCAACGGTGCATGTTGATTAAACTTAGTTCCCTCATCGATTGGGAAGAATACTTGAATGTACTTATGGTCATGCTCCAACCAAAAATGATTGTAAGCCAATAACTGTTCTATATTTCGACCAAACTTGTCTGGCACTTCACCAGAAATAAAGCGAGCAATCTCACTCATTTTAAAATCCTACTGACTATAAACCCCCACTTGTGGGCGAATGCATTATTACGCAGTAAGCCGTGAAAAGCCTAGTCCTTTACGTTGTAAGTACCGATCTGACTTCGAACTCCACATACCACGCATTAGGAATCACTTTTGAATACTTTCGACTTACTTTTCTAACAGACGACACTGATACTCTGCGACATATTTTGGCTCTGCTGCATGTTCAAGGAATCGTTCGTGAAGAGAACACAATGCATCCGCTGGCGTTACCTGTAGGTAGGCACGGCACTCATGTGGTGTATAACGACTATGCATTAACTTCAATTTTGGTCGGCGTTGGCGTTGACGTATGAGTTTTAGACTTAAGCCAGCAACCAGTGTGTTAATAACTGAATACTTAACCTGAACGACTAAAAGAGATAGGTAATATATGCACCGAAAGATTACATCTTTCAAAGAAAAAAACCTTCGGAAAGCGTCCTTCGGTGCATACAATTTTAAGCGACTTACATTAGTGACTAATGTAAGTCGCTAACATAAGAGACTAGCGTAAGCGTCTCAACACAACCTGCTGGTCGAGCTCATTCTGATAGTCCGTGTAATCAAGCCCTTGATCAAATATGTACTCAGTGACAAGAGTGCGAATGCATTCAACTAACGTGCTTGCTTGCCAAGGCTTTTCAAAGTAACGGTCAATACCTGCTGCATTAATCGCATTGATGGTATCAGTATGAGTGGCCTGCCCTGTAAGAAGAATTTTCTTTGTATTCGGAAAGCGGCTGTCATGGAACACTTCAGTGAGTAATTCCACACCCGTTTTCCCTGGCATCACATGATCAGACACGATGACGGTAATGTGTTCGCCTTCTGCGTCAAGTTCATCAATGAGATCAAGCACTTCTTGCGCTGATTCACAATCTTCAATATTCAGCCAACTCGCCAGCGGATCTAAATCTTGTATCACTGCGCTCAGTACTTCTCTCTGGTCATCGACACAGATTAAATTAAGCTTCTCCATGTTCACCCTCTATTGGTAACTTGATTCTAAATACCGTTTTAGAAGCATCACTTTTCACAATGATACTTCCGCCATAACCTGCCACAATCCGCTTAACTACTGATAAACCCAAGCCCAATCCAAACGATAAACCACCTTTTTTAGTGGTGAAGTTGGGCTGAAATACCTTTCTACGAGTCGCCTCGTCTATCTCAGGGCCGTTATTCGCGATCGTAACTAATATTCTTTTCTTACTTAATCTGGTTTGAATCTCTATTGCAGCATCGTCTGAATTCGACATTGCATCACAAGCATTCTTTACAATGTTGACCCAAATCTGAACGAGCTCTGTTTTCGAGCCTTTAAAAGACGGTAAATCCGCAGGGCTCAATCGCACAGACACTCTACGTAACTCACTTTGTAACAACGATAAGGCATGGTTAATGGAGTCGTTAATATCAACCGCTTCTTCGGTGTCAATATCAACTCTGCCAAGTTGTTTAACCGATTTTACGATGCCGACAGTGTGTCTAGATGCCAAGCGTAAATCATGTAAATCACAGCCCATTTGCCAAAAGCGAATCGCTTGTTCTGGGTTTTTCAGCCAATGCTTTGAAATAACGTCTGTTGCAGATAAAGCGTCAATTGGGATCGCCTTTGCAAGAGAGCGAGCAATGTTTTTGTCTAAACCATATTTTCTTTCAAATTGTCGCCCACGTGTTCGTGCTTCTGACGACGACGTTTTCTGACCATGCATTAACCCAAAATCGAAAAATTGACTGGCTTCTGGATGCACTTCTTCAAGCAGATCCATGATGACCGTTTCAAGTCGACCAGATTTACTATTTACTACACCAATGGCGTTGTTAAGTTCATGAGCAATCCCGGCAGCCAATTGACCCAAGGTCGTCATTTGCTCAGCAGTATGTAACTTCTCTAGCGCTTTTTGTTTCGCGATCGCTTCCTGTGTTGCGCGGCGTTGACGACGCGACAACTCATTGACAATCACAGGTGTGAACTGTGCAGTAAGAGGGCCAAATTTACCTTCATCTTCTGCAGGCGTGTCTTTATCGATCCACGCCAACTCAACATCGGTTTTAGCAACAACCGTTGAAGATGCTGTCCAATTACCTGAAAAGAAGCTATGAACGCCTATAAAAGCCCCACTGCCCGCGCTAAATACTCGCACTTGCGGTGTATTCGTATCGGTATAAAACCCTTCCAGTTCTCCACTAAACACATAATATAAACGAGTGTTTAACGCTGATTGTTCAATAATGGTGTTACCAGCACGGCAAGTCACCCGACGTTCTGTGTGGTTAAAATAGCGATCGATCAATGCTTCTAACTTTTGTTGATACACGTATCGTTATCCTATATGACCAATTGAATGTAGCAGCCACACCATAACAAAACTCAGTAGCACACCAACCACACCCAAAATAATACCGATTCTGGCCATTTGATTACTTTGCACATGACCAGTGGCATGAGCCAACGCATTCGGTGGCGTACTGATTGGCAGCGACATACCTAATGAAGCGGCAAAAGTCACAACCAGAATTAACGTTAACTCACCGCCTAGTGGCGTGAGTGAAGCCATAGACGAACCTAATGCCGCCATAATTGGCATTAACAAGTTAGCCGTTGCGGTATGAGACATAAAGTTTGCCATTACCAAACACAAGAACGCCGCTCCGAACAACACCACATAGGGTGAGTAAGCATCAAACGGAATACTGTGTACCACGAGCTTTGCTAAGCCAGTTTTATCGAGAGCTAAACCAAGCGCAATACCACCTGATACAAGCCACAATACGTCCCAAGAAATTTTCTTCAGGTCTTCTTTATTGATGATCCCAGTAAGAGAGAACACAGCAACAGGAATCAGAGCGACGGTATAAGAGTTCATGCCATGGCTTGAACCCATTAACCAAAGAATGATGGTGAGCGCAAAAGTGACGTACACCGCAATGGCTTTGGGTGTTTTAAGGAATTTACCTTTGATACTTAGTTCGATTTTCTTTTGGTCAGCTTTGTACATAAAGCCGATTAAAAACCACGCTAACGCCATCATAATCACGACAAACGGCACACCAAATGCCATCCATTCGCCGAACGTAATTAGGTTATCGCCAACTAAATATTTAAGTGCGATAGCGTTCGGCGGGGTACCGATCGGGGTACCAATGCCACCGATGTTAGCGGCAACAGGGATACAAAGCGCAAACGCTATACGACCGGGGTCTTTCGGGCCAAACACAGCCAGTACCGGCGTTAAAATAGATAGCATCATTGCCGTTGTTGCCGTGTTAGACATAAACATCGAAAAGATACCAGTGATCAACATTAAGCCGAGCATCACAAACTTTGGGTCTTGTCCAAATGGCTTCAATAATACACGGGCTAAGTTTACGTCTAATCGATACTTAGTGGCGGCCATCGCTAAGAAAAAGCCGCCCAAAAACAGCATGATAATTGGGCTGGCGAATGTCGCCATGATATCGCTGTATTTTAACAACTCACCAAAATGTTCCTGCCCATGATCAAACCTTAAAAAGATCAGCCCTTTATCCGACAACATCAATAATTGCAGAACGATAATAACAACAGACGTCGCGTAGATCGGGATAGGCTCGAACACCCAGCACAATGCCGCTAATAAAAAGATCGCGATAACGCGTTGTTGAATAATCGTGAGGCCTTCAAATGGAAACGCTGATAGCGGCATTACGAGGATAATGAAAGGAATTAAAATAGGGATAATGTATTTAATATAGGGGCGCATAGCACAAAAACTCTTCCTGAGATAACAACTACTTAGAAATTAGATTTAAAGTTCTAATTTAGATCCGACAACGAATTATCGACCTCTTATCACTATCTCACTATCGGTTAGATCAATGATTACGTAATCGCGATAACCCCGTTTTCGTTTCTGTGCGCTACCTCTACGTTTGTGTGTCATTTACTGTTGCAATTAAATTCCGAGAAACAAAAGGCAAACGTTCGCCTTTGCGTGGGAGACCCGTAAACTTCGGTGCTTGCACCGTTGCAGAGTAATCACCTAAAACTTCAATCTCAGTTTGGTCTATCAGCTCACTCGTTTTAAGCCACACATTGTCTGATTTAGCGAAATATCCATTCAGATGATTCGCAGCCAACTAAGCTTTTAAAGAATGAGGTTGATGGATGCTGGCACTGCTATAAAGTGCCTTTTCCAATAGTTGGTCGCTTGTCATGTTTCCTCCGTGAAACGTGCCCCTTAACTCTATGCTGAAAGATGGCGCCATGTGGGATGAAAATACAGCCCAAAATTAGTCATTGACGCCATAGTCGTTTGTTAGTTTGCTTCACACCACGCATTTTTACCCATCACGCATACCAAATTAAGCATTATAGCGATTGCTGGTGCTAGTAACGTTGCCGCATATCCTAGCGTAGCCCCCAGTGCCGCAGAAATTATACTGATGTACATTGCCTTTGCTATTGGCGCTTCAGACTGTAATTGTTCGCGGAAACTATTATATGCAGCATCACCACAAATAAACTTTCTAAATTCTTCTTTAAACCTATCGAAAAATGGTTCCGGTGAATCGCTAGCCCCCCCAAACTGAATCGTTGTGTTAGGTCCATTAGCCGACAACCATAATTTTATGACTTCTTCAGGCTCATTATCCTGTAGCATCTGATTAATACTATTAGCCTGATAAACTTTAAGCTCAGAAACCCACTCATCAATACTTGCATTCGGTAATTCCATTACAACATCTCCCTTAAGTATTCTGAAGATATACAATGTGTTGTTTGGTGCAATTCTCTAGGATTAATCCCTCCTAGAGAAATACCACCACTGTTATCAGGAGCATAAGCACCGACCAAGATACCCACTATTTTATTGAGACGCGGTGAGAACACCAGTGACCCAGATTGCCCAGGACGTGATTGAATATTGATAACAGCATGCTTGCTCTTAATGCCATTTGAATCAAGCAGAACCTTAGCTCCCACTTCAGCTTTTTGGAATGTTAGAACCCTTCGACCTTCAACACTATGTGGAAAACCAAAAATACCGACCTCTTCTGAAACACTAACCTCATCAAAACCACCAATTTCTGGAAGCTTTCCCGTTAGTTCTCCATCAATCTCTAAGATTGCTAAATCTTTAATCGGATCAATATCTACTATTTGAGCTTGTATTGGTCGACAACGATTATCCGATGTGTCCTGATATGCATTAATATCATTAATATCATTAATATGCGGCGCAAGAATTACAATACCTTCGCTTTGGTTTCCAACTACATGGCGCGTAGTCGCTACTTTGTTTTTTGAAATGAAAAATCCTGTACCCAACATTTCAATATGTTGGGGCGTAACTTTTCCTATTGTAACTACTTGCTGAGTAAATAATTGCACTTGAATCTCCTTTGCAAACTAACGCCTTGCTAACGGGCGATAACGCTATACCACCCGACATAAAATTTGTGCCCTAAACACTGAAGCTGATTTGAATGAAAGTGGCCAAGCGTTAGGAGTCCCTGGGCTTTGTTGCGTAATTAAATTTATAGA
>NZ_AJZD02000036.1 GCF_000272105.2 Vibrio splendidus 12E03 | reverse complement strand
GTTGTGGTGGTATCCGCTTGGCTAAAGGCTTCAAACAGCTTGTGACGGTTCTCATCCGAGATGCCTATCCCGGTATCCATCACACTCACTTTCATGGTTAGGCTGCTATCGTTCGAGTCAACATGCTCCACCGTTAACGCTACGCTGCCTTTTTCCGTAAACTTAATCGCGTTGCCCACAAGGTTGAGTATGACTTGGAACAACCTCAAGGGATCGCCTTGTAATGGCGTGTCTAATTCTGGGTCTATGACCATTGACAAATTGAGTTGTTTCTCAGCTGCTTTCGACTCCATTAGTTCAATCACATCTTTAAAGGTCGTTACGGGATCAAACGGGACGTTATCAATAACAAGTTGTCCAGCTTCTATCTTTGAGAAGTCAAGGATGTCATTGATGATACCGAGTAACGAATGGCCAGAACGGTGCACTTTCTCAATATAATTTCGAGCGACAGGATTAGATATTTCGCCAATCGCCAGATAAGACAAGCCAATAATGGCATTCATTGGGGTTCTTATCTCATGGCTCATATTGGCTAAGAATTCCGATTTAGCTTGGCTCGCCAAATCGGCTCTCTGTTTTTCTTCTTCCAATTGTTCGTTAAGGCGCTTCATTTCTGAAATATCGAATGCCCAAAATAGTGTGGCGACTTCCCCATCAATCTCAAAAAGATAGTAACTGACCAAAGCAACAAATCGGGTTCCATCAGATTTTCTGAGTACCAACTCCCTATTTTCAACTTTACCGTTAAGGTCGAGCTCTTTATGAACTTCATCACGAACGCTGAGCGAGTCATGGATAGCAGCCACATCAATAGACGATAACGCCAAGTCTTCAACGCCAAATAAGCGCTTAGCAGTATCGTTCGCATAACGAACCTGCTCTTCAAATACCACAGCCGCTGCTATTGGAGAGCTATTTAACATGCTATAGAGCTGTTCTTGAGCTTTTTTGAGTGCTGTCGTCGCATCATTAGCAATGTTGATCTGCTTAGCCAATTTACGATTCCAGAAAATAATAAGAAGAAGGATTACCAGAGAAAAAACCGAAATGGTGTAAACCAATTGATAGTCAACTCTCTCTATCGCTTTGGGTGCCGCCCACTTTGCTGAGATTTTCTGATGTTCTTCAGCCGAGATGCTGCCTATCGCTTTGTTCACAATAGACAACAGTAATGGCTCAGACTTGATGACATGCAGTGTTGGAGACAAGAAGAAATCTAATCGACCGATAATGCCAATTCCTCGGTAGCCAAAGGAGTCGATTAAGTAATTTAGGACATCAACGGTATCAATCATTGCATCAAACTCTCCCGAGTCGACACGTTCTAAGCCATCATTGGTCGATGGCACCATAGACCAATTGATATCAGGGTAACTCTCTACGATAGCTTCAGTGTTGGCTCCCCCTTCCAAAATACCAATGTTCCACCCAGCCGCTTCTTCTAACACAAGGCTATTCACATCCCGCCTTGAAGCAATGGCTAAGCGACTAGAAAATAACTTCTTACCCGCCTTCACGTTTTCACCAAGTGAACTGTTTTCTACAGCAGCCGAGACAAGGTGCACTTTCCTATGGTCAACGAGTCGTCGAGTCTCTTTCCAACTGCCGACATCAACATGTTCCAAGCGTAAACCTGTTTTCTGTTCGATCAGCGTTAAGTAATCATCGATCATACCGATGTATTCCCCTGTGCTCGATACGGCCTCATAAGGCAAAGAGTTAGGGTCAATACCGATTTTTAATACTGGATGAGACTTTATCCACTGACGTTCATTTTGGCTGAGATTAAGAAGTTCGCCAGCTAAGCTGTTTGATTGATAAATATCAGAAATATAACGTTTTGCGCCATCTCCGAATGATTCAAATTGCTCAATGGCAGGAAAATAAACATAACTCCCTTCCACGGAATCCACATTGAAATAGAACGTCATAAACCCAGCATTGGTACTGCCCGTCTGTGTTTTATAGCCAGCGCCTTTAGTCACGGATGACAATTTAGAGGTATTTTTCTTGTCCAATGATGACGTTGATACGTCTCCTAGGAACCAAGATTCTAGCGGTCGCTTATTATTGTCAGCCAGTGCAGAAATAACCATGAAGGTATTATCTGCATCGAATATGTCAAAAATCTTAGGCAGTTCATCAAAGCGATCATTGACGATAAAATACGCTGAAATTTGAGCAATAATATCAGCCTTCTTCAGAACCGGAGTCAGGTCGTTCTTAATTTGTCTTCTAAGGATTGGCTCAAACTCTCCGTCTTCCCTTTTCAGGTTTGCCAATGCGGCATTGAAGCGGTCTCTTAGCTCAGCCCCCCTGAAATCCACGTAGATGGGATAGCTGACTTTATAATCTTCATGGATCTGAATCTCGCGCATTTCAATAAAACGAGTATTGGTGACAAACCAGGTTAACACCCGCCTTTCTACCATGAGGAGATCAACATTTTGAGCTCTCAGCTGGGAAAACGCCGACTCCAAGCTGTCGAGATCTTCTATCCGATCAATGCTCAATTGGCCATCCAACACTTCTACGGAGTTTTTAATCGGCGATGTTTCATCGAACAGCAAAGCACCCAATGACAAATTTTTTGCCGATTTCAAATCCAGCTTACGTCTCTTTAATGAAACTGGTACGAAATCAACATCCATCACCTTGTCACTGACAAAGTGCAATGAAGAGTCATCAAGTTGAACGCCAGAAACAAATGATATTGAGCTATTGCTATCGATAGCTTGACGGGCTGCACTACGAGGTAAGGTGACAACGTCACCCAGCTGGTACCCCATATCGTTCAAAGCCCTTTGCATAATGTCATGCTCTAAGCCGACAGAAGTACTGTCTGGATACATGTAAGGCGGGTTACCGAAACCAAATACGCCTTTAATGGGAGAGCGATAAGGCGAGCCATCTAACCATTTAGACAAAATGCGGTTCTTTTTACTGATATCAAACGTTTCAATTTGTTTATTCAATAAGTTAAGTAACTCATTGTCATTGGAACGAATGACCATGGCTGCCTTGATGTTTTTCCAGCGTTCAAGCACATGGTTTACCGCTAAATTCTCAACTCCACTTTTATGGGCAAGATCCATGGTGGTCACCGGTTCAGCCAGTAAGCCATCAACCGACCCATCTTCTAATGCGCGAATAGCATCAATGGCCGTATCGAACTCAACTCTCTCAATCGAACTAAGCTGCACGCCAGATCGCTCTAGGTCGATGCTTTCTCGAACCATGGCAATTCGCCTCTTGGCCTCTTGCTCAATTTTATTGTGGAGGTGATCATCGGTAGGAAGAATGACTGCAATTTGGTACGAGATATAAGGATCAGTTTGAAGGAAGCGACCTCCCTCACTGGGGTCAAACTGTTGAAACGGAAACACATCGCCTTTCCCGTCTAACAAAGCTTGCTTTGCTTCAGCGTGAGAATCTACGCTGATGAAGTTGGTTTGTACGTTGAAACGCTCTTCAAGATCGTAAGCCCAATCTCGAATAATCCCGTCGACTTTTCCGTCATCACCAATAAATGAGTAAGGATAGTGACTGGATAGCGCAACAAACGTGATTTCACGATCAGGGTTTTGCCATAGGTTTGGTTGTTGCTCTGGAGCCGCCTCAGCGTTAACGCTAGCGGCACGAACAGCGAAGACAACAAACAAAATTATGGCGATGAAATAACGCTTACCCCACTTATCCCACATCTGCCAGAGGTCACTCATCTTTGAACTTCTCTTTAATCTCTAGAATCTCAGGCAGTTTAATGAAAAATAGATCAACGATAGTCGGGTCAAAATGCTTACCTTTCTGCTCAGTGATTAAGGCCAAAGCATCTTCGACACTCCAAGCTTTTTTATAAGGGCGCTCTGCCGTCAGAGCATCAAACACATCAGCCACAGCAGCGATTCTACCAACCAACGGGATGTCTTCCCCTGCCACTTGACTCGGATACCCGGAACCGTCCCATTTCTCATGGTGATACTGCGCCACTTGAATCGCCATGCGCATCAGTTTGGAATCGCTCTGCCTACCAAGGATCTCAACACCGTACTCGACGTGTTTTTGCATGGTAGTCCACTCATCGGCATCCAACTTACCCGGCTTCAGTAACACGCTATCAGGAATGCCAATCTTACCAATATCGTGCATTGGCGCCGCGTCTCGGAGCGTTTCGGCATCTTCGTCAGTCATACCTAGCGCCTTGCCCAACACCTCACAGTAGTGGCTCATGCGCTTAACGTGCATACCCGTTTCGTTGTCTTTAAATTCCGCTGCTCGACCTAAGATATTGAGGGTCTCAAGTTTGCCTAGATTGATCTCGACGGTTTTGTCTTTCACTTGATGGAACAGTGCTCGTTGTTGGTCATACAACGCGATGTGGGTTTTGACACGCTGGAGCGCGATTTCAGGCGTGATAGGTTTCGTTAGGTAGTCGACAGCGCCTAAAGACAAGCCTTTCACTTCAGCTTCTGGACCAATTTTGGCGGTCACGAAAATGATAGGAATGTGGGCCGTATTCGGCTGAGCTTTAAGTTGGCGGCATACCTCGTAACCATCAATGTCAAGCATCATGATATCGAGGAGAATTAAATCCGGCTGTGGCACCATCTTCGCTATCTTAATGCCAATGGTACCGTTAATGGCTACCTTTACTTGGTAGGTATCTTTGAGTATTGCAGTTAACACATCCAAGTTACTTGGCGTGTCATCTACTACTAACACTATTGGTTTACGACTCATTGATGCCTCGTATAAAAATCAAACAGTTATAATCATAGTGTAGATGGCTTTTCGCACCACTCAACATGAAAATGACAAATGATTGTTAAAAATGAAGAGTAGATCTTCGAGCGACATCAAACTAACGCTGAGCTCATATGCATGTCAGAAACTCGGCGTACAATGTTTAAACAATTCACGGATAAAGTCAGTTGCTCACCCTTTATACAACTCACTTTATTTTGATTAATCGAGCTTTCGACCATTAAACGCGTTAACAAAAGATCCGATAACGAGAAACAAAAAGAGCTCCTCATACGGGAGCTCTTTCTTTTCTGTAGCTAAATACTAATAAGTCTAACGACCCGAATAGTACATACAGATTCGAACGCCATCGAACTCACGAATCTCAAACGGGATCTCGTAGATCGATTCCATCACTGATTTTTCAACCACTTCCGAAACCTTACCCGATTTAACCACTTGGCCTTTTTTCATCGCGACAATGTTATCTGAGTAACAAGAAGCAAAGTTGATGTCGTGAATAACGATCACTACTGCTTTATTAAACTCATGCGCTAAACGACGCAGCGTCTGCATGATCTCTACAGAGTGTTTAATATCTAGATTGTTCAGAGGCTCATCTAAGAACACATAGTCTGTATCTTGCGCCACAACCATTGCGATGAACGCCATTTGACGCTGACCGCCACTCAACTCATCAAGGTATTTGCTTTGAATATCAGTAATACCAAGGTGCTCGAGCGCAGTGTCGACGATCTTATGATCTTCGTCTTTCAAGCGACCTTGTGAATGTGGAAAACGACCAAAACACACCAATTCGCGAATCGTAAATCGCATATTGATGTTGTTTGATTGTCTTAACACGGCAAGGTGCTTAGCCAGCTCTTTGGTATCCCATTCAGCCAGTAGCTTGTCGCCAATAATGACTTCACCGGCATCACTGTCTGTTAAGCGACTCGCCATTGAAAGCAGTGTACTTTTACCCGCACCATTTGGACCAATAATAGAAGTCACTTCCCCTTTCGGGAACATAGCGCTGGCATCATCCACCACGAGTGATTTGCCATACTTCTTACTTAAACCTGTTAATTTAATCACTACTTACTACCTTTACTGAATTCTGGTGCGTAACAACAAGAACATAAAATACAAACCGCCGACCAAGTTAATAATCACACTCACTGTGGTTTCAAACGACATCACTTTTTCGATGAACCATTGGCCAGAAACGAGCAACACCACTGCTAATAAACTGCTAGCGATGATAAGAGTACGGTGCTGATAAGAGCTGAATATCTGACGAGCCAAACTCACGGTGATCAAGCCAAAGAAAAGCACTGGGCCAACCAAAGCCGTAGATACTGCCACCATTACCGACACAATCACCAAGGTAATCTGAGTCAGTCGCTTGGTATTCACGCCCAAGCTTGTCGCGTTATCAACACCAAGCCAAAGTACGTCAAGCTTAGGCGCCAACAGCCACAGGCCAAGTAAGCTCAAACTCAATGGAATAAGGCTGAGGTAAACCAGTTCGCCTTTCACGTTATTGAAGCTTGCGAACATCACATTCTGCAGCACCGCGAACTCGTTCGGATCAATCAACATCGCAAGGAAATTCGCTAAGCTCGAGAATACGCTGCCACATACGATGCCAATCAAAAGCAGTGTGAATACGTTATTTCGCTTTCTCTTAAAGTAGAAATGGAACAGAGCAAACGAGAACAAGATCATGACAGTCACAGACATCGAAAAGTTTGCGATTGAGTCAATCACCCAGAAGCTAGCACTGCCAAACACAAACAGAAGCACCGTTTGAACCAGCATATACAAGCTGTCAAAGCCCAAGATGGATGGGGTTAGAATTCGATTATTAGTGATGGTTTGGAAAACCAATGACGACGCCGAGATCGCCACCGCCGCTAACACAATCGACAACAGTTTGGGTAGTCGCAGAGACAAGAAGAACTCGTAGTTATCCCACGTCAGCCCCTGCCCGATGAATAACGCTGCCATACCCAAAGACGCGATAGCCAGAATCGCAATTTTTACTGAATCACGCATTCGACTTGTCTCTCATGATTAGGTAGATAAAAATCAAGCCACCAAAGATGCTGATTACCATCGAGATTGGAATCTCATAAGGGAAAATGACGATTCGAGCTAGCAGGTCACAAGCCAACACCAAGATCACCCCCCAGTAGGCAGTCCAAGGCAGAATCTTCTTCATGTTATCGCCCATCATCAGCGACACGATATTCGGCACGATAAGGCCAAGGAATGGGATAACACCAACGATCATCACCACAGAAGAGGCACTGATAGCCACTAACGCAACACCAATGAAGACGATCTTCTGATAATTCAAACCGATGTTTTTCGCGAAGCTCTCACCGATGCTCGCCGCACTGAACTGGCTCGCGAAATAGTAAGCCAATACACAAGCAGGCACCGCGAGATAAAGGATTTCATAGCTACCCTGCAACACGCTCGCAAAGTTCGCCATTGTCCATGCCGACATGGTTTGTACTAAGTCGTACTTATAAGCAATAAAGGTTGTTAGAGACGAAACAACGTTGCCATACATAATGCCAATCAAAGGCACCAATACCGCGTTCTTAAACTTGAGGTGTTGTAGGAAGCGAACCAATAGCATGGTGCCAAACACTGCAAACGCGAAGATAAAGCCTAAGTAGCTCCATTGCGCAGCATTGCCTAGCACTAGAATGCCGACTATGTAACCCAACATCGCACAGTCAATGGTGCCCATCGTCGAAGGCGCGGCAAACTTGTTCTGTACGATTTGCTGCATGATCAAGCCAGAAACACTCAATCCCGCTCCGGCAAGCACGATCGCAAGTAGTCGAGGAATCCGACTAACAATATAAATAGAGTTGGCGTGTTGGTTGCCATTGAAGAAGTCACTAAAACTGATTTCAGCGACTCCAATCATCAATGACGCAACGCATAACACAACAAGAAATACAGCAGCTGCAATGGGTTTCAACATAAGAATAATACTAAAGATAGATCTCGGGTAGCCCGTATAAAAAAGTGAAAAAGGGCTTATAAGAACACTCTTATAAGCCCGAAAATCTGATGGTTAGTAACTATTGAATCGTACGTTCAATGTCACCAAGCATTCTGTGAATCGCTGTCACACCGCCACCAGCCAGATACCAAGCACTTGAATCAAGGTAAACGATGTTTCCATGCTGCGCTGCAGGTGTTGCCGCAACCAGTGGGTTATCAAACAGTTGTTGAGCGCGACCTTCTGATTTGCCAATCGCTTTTTCACGGTCAAGCACGTAAAGCACTTCAGGTTTTGCATCTGCAATGTATTCAAAAGAGATTAGGTTGCCGTGTGTTCCTTTGATCGGAGCCACAGTTGCGCTCTTTGATTCCACAAAACCAAAGTCATCAAAGATGATTGAGAAACGGCTGCCTTTGTTGAACATCGCAATGTTGTTGCCGTTGTTCATTAGCATCATTGCTGAAGTTTCGTCAGACGCTACTTTGTCGTTTACTGCTGTGATAGAAGCTTGAGTCTCTTTAATGATCGCTTCAACTTCAGCTTGCTTACCAAAGATGTCGCCTAGCGCACGCCAGTTTTGCTGAGCATCAGCCCAGTACTTGTCGCCTTCAATAGAGAACATGATAGTAGGTGCGATTTGTGCCAATTTGTCGTAAACCTTAAGCATACGGTTTTCCGCGATGATCACATCAGGCTTCAACATGTAGATAGCTTCAAAATCAGGTTCGCTTAATGAGCCTGTATTTGCCGTCGTATCTTTGTACGAAGCTAGGTAATCAGGCAGCAAGCTATGAGGCGCGCCAACTGGCTGCACACCAATTTTATCAAGCACGTCTAAGCTACCGTGGCCTAGAACCACTACTCGCTGTGGTACTTCAGTAAACTGCGCAGTACCTTTTACATGCTCAATGGTGACGGTTTCCGCATGCGCGGTCATCATGAATGATGATGCTAGAACGATGGCAAGCCCGCTCAACAACTGGCGAACTGAATTGATTGTTTTCTTCATGTTTCTTCCTTTGCCATTGAGACAAACCACCACTAATGACAATGAAAGTCACACTACTCATAGACGAGCATGGGGCGTACACAACTGCTAAATAACGATAATTTAAAGTCTGTCATTGAATTGACAACAAACTTGTAACGCAAGTGAGAACTATTATCAATTATATTTGCACTAAATTGGCGACACAACAACTTTATTATTCAGAAACGTAAAAGTGAGTATTCATATTTTGCGTAGTCAGGAGAGGTATTAGGAATCAGAAATAGCAAAAAGACGCGAAGAGGAAAATACTGATCAACCTGAAGAAAAAACAGATGGGGAAAGCACCCAAAAACCCTGCAATTACAACGCTGAATCCCAAAATTATGGATTGTAATGTACAATGTAAAGTTCATATATAACAGAGACTTAATCATCACCAAATTAGCTGATCAATTAAACCCACTAATGACAACGAATACGAACAGCTGAAAAGCCAAGCCTCAGTCAGATATCATAGTCAAATCCCTGACCTTCGCTCATTTAACCTTCAGTAAGCGATGACAAATCACCCAAAAATATTTTTTAATTTAATTGAAATTAGGGTTGTAATTTTAAAAACTAGGCGTATAGTTCGCCACCTGGCTCTAATCTATAGAGCTGTTAATGCTAAAGTAAGTCCAAGTTCCACATAGACAGTTCTCGATTCCCTCGTTACACCATCTCTGCGTCAGCTTTCACCCAGATAGTCATTCAATAGCTTTTAAATTCGATCCTCACTACCGATCTATCGTCATTTGCTCTTTTGTCAGCGAAGTCAGAATAGATCGAGCACTTAAATACAAATGTAATAAACACAAGGCACAGTTATGTCACGCAGAACAACACGACAAACCCATTGGTACCAACTATCACGCGAAAAAACAGTCAATAAACTAAAAGGTAATAAATGCTCAAGATTAAAATAGACTTACACAAAGAAGAGATTTCATGGGTCACCGAGATTCGACAGCTCAATAGCGATATACTCCACCGCCACATATTGCCTAAGCTACAACATCACAGTTATCTCATCGACTTTGAATTTAATGAACGAGAAAGCATCGGAACTATCGTTTCAGGCAACGGAAACACCCTAGGACATTTCACACTCCTATAGCATTTCCCAAAGGCGACAAAAAGAAACATCGCCTAGCTCCAAAGATATAAAAGATGTCACCCTCAATTCGCTCTAGCAGAACTAAATAGAGTAGAAGTAAAACAGATCAGAAACCTAGCCCTTTTTGCATTTCACACGCGGCTAACGCTAGCTAGGTTATCGTACTTCTATCGAAACCAACTTATATCGAACTCTGAATCACCATTGAGTCATTATCAGTGCATTCATGGACTAATAAGTTAACGGCATCGACCTTAACTTCTGATCAAGCGTATATAAGTGTTCTGCAGCTTGCATGTGTTGAGGGTAATCACTGAATTTCTCACGATTCTCCTCATTCATCTTACATGTCTCATCCACCAGCATTAACTTCCAATACAGCTTTGTTGTATGCAGCATCGCCAGTAACGGTTTGAACACCTCTTTCTCATAAGCTTGAATCAACTCTTCAATCAACTCGTCACGTTCGTCTTCGCTTGCAATTGAACCTTCGGTTGCCGATAACACTTTTTGATACTTCAGGTTTTGTTGCAGCTTATCCATGACCGTTTGGTTTTCTTCCGCTAACTCAACAAGCTTCGACTTAATGATGTTTACCCAATTCGCTTGGCTCAGTACTGCGTCATCAACGCTGGTAAAGTCTTCTCGTATTTGTCGTTCCACATCTTTTTGAGCTTTCTTTAAAACCGCACGCACCTTTTGGAAAGGCAGCTGATATTCCTTACTTAGCTCGATAATCAGTTTATGAAAACCACCATTTGGAAGGTGTAAGTTTTCCTTAAACGTCGCCATTGCAGCTTCTTGCTGTTCGGTAAGGTGAGTCATTCTGTTTCCTATTCTTTATCACTTATGGTGCAGAGCCCGCGATCATACCACTATATAACCTCGTTTTTTCGGTAACTTGATAGGTTACATCTAGGTACATACTTAATTCCTCTCAACCCGTTATCTTTTGGCTAGTTTTCACACTACTTGGCATTAAATGGTAAGTTTCTGTCGATGGATATTCGTACATTAGTCGCACAGGGTATATCGCCAGACAGGAGTCGTTACTTACATATGAAAGACAACCGCGAGAAATGAGAAAACAGATGACCTATTCAGAATACAAAGAATCCGATTTGCATAAGTGTGTAAGCATTGGTGCAGAAGCAATGGTATCAATTGCCAAATTTGCCTTTAAAGCCACTACCCTTTTATTTCGATTTTTCCGCTGGCTTGTCGTATCGGCTTATACCTACGTGATGAAGTAATTCTATATTGGAGTCGTTGTTTTCGTTACGACTTATCTAAATACCCAAAAGCGCGCCCTATTAGGTCTAATGCCGATCGTTTAAGAAGACTTGAACG